>DASUHM010000044.1 GCA_036273515.1 Gaiellales bacterium | reverse complement strand
ACAGCCACACCGAGACGCGGTGGGTGAGCTGGAGGCGCTGCGTCTTGCCTCTGGTGCGATCCACGCAGATCGCGCACACCGGCTGCTTGGTCGGCACCTGGCGAGCCTTGTAGAGAGTGGGCGGCGAGATCCACGGCATACCCAAGGAGTGTGCGGCCAAAGCTGTGCCGTGTGGGTGTCGAGGTGTTGCAAGGGTGTCGGGGAACTGCAAATGACACGTGTCGTAGGCGACAAGTGCCTGCTCCCCGAAGAACCCACCACCCAACCCCTCGAACCCCACCGCCCGGCGCCGGCCCGAACCGCGAACACCGGCCAGCCTGAACCTTGACCCGATGACGGCCAGCGCGCCGTCAACGAGCGCTGGCTGGTCGTCGTCGGCGAGCCCGCAGCGCTCGTGGGTCCTGCCCCGGCCCTTCCGCTGTCGCACGAACCGCCCGCGCGGATCGCGAGACACCCCGCCGCCCTCCCGGGTTCCGCCCGCCGCACCCACCACACCCCGTGGCTACCGTTCGCCGCATCCGGGACGAGGGGGGTTTGCGATGCAGAAGGTGGCGCTGGGCAGTCAGGGGTTGACGGTGTCCCGCCAGGGGCTCGGGTGCATGGGGATGTCCGAGTTCTACGGAGAGCTCGACGACGCGGAGTCGATCGCGACGATCCACCGCGCGCTCGAGCTGGGGATCACCCTTCTCGACACGGCGGACATCTACGGGCCGCACACGAACGAGCGGCTCGTCGGGAAGGCGATCGCCGACCGCCGCGAGCGGGTCGTGCTGGCGACGAAGTTCGGGATCGTGCGCGATCCGCACAACCCGTCGGCGCGCGGCGTGAACGGCCGGCCCGAGTACGTGAAGGCCCGCTGCGACGACTCGCTCGAGCGCCTCGGGATCGACCACATCGATCTCTACTACCAGCACCGCGTCGACCCGAACGTGGCGATCGAGGAGACGGTCGGGGCGATGGCGGAGCTCGTGGCCGCCGGCAAGGTGCGCTATCTCGGCCTGTCGGAGGCCGCACCGGCGACGATCCGACGCGCGCACGCCGTGCACCCGATCTCGGCGCTCCAGACCGAGTACTCGCTGTTCGAGCGCGCCCCGGAGGCCGAGCTCCTCCCGACGGTGCGTGAGCTCGGCATCGGCTTCGTGCCGTACAGCCCGCTCGGGCGTGGCTTCCTGACCGGCGCGTTCGCGAGCCTCGACGACCTCGACCCGAGAGACTTCCGCCACGGCCAGCCGCGGTTCCAGGGCGAGAACCTCGACCAGAACCTCGCGATCGTCGAGCGCGTCCGCGCGGTCGCCGCGGCGCACCGGGCGACGCCCGCCCAGATCGCGCTCGCGTGGGTGCATGCGCAGGGCGAGGACGTCGTCCCGATCCCCGGCACGAAGCGGCGCCGCTACCTCGAGGACAACGCGGCGGCGCTCGACATCGCCCTCACGCAGAATGACCTGGCTTCGCTGGAGCAGGTCGGCGTCGCCCACGGCGACCGCTACGCCGACATGTCCGGCGTGAACCGCTAGGCCTAGCCGCCCGCGACGTCGCGGCGCAGGAAGATGAGGTACGCGCCGATGCCGAGCGGCGCGGCGTAGATCGCGCACACCCAGGCCGCCCGGCCGATCGGCAGCCAGTCGGTGGGATCCTGGAAGAAGCCCTGCCACGCCTGGAACTGCGTCGTCAGCAGGTACGGCTCCGTCCCGCCCAGCCCGGGCAGGATCCCGATCAGCTGCATGAGCAGGGCGGCCATCAGCGTCCCGACGACCGCCGCAGCGCTGTTCCTGGTCACCGCCGACAGGAAGAGCCCGATGCACACGACCGCGATCGTCGGCATCAGGTAGACGGCGAAGCTCGCCAGCACGAGCAGCAGTCCGTGCGTCGCCGAGACATGCGTGCCCGACAGGCTGACGAGGCCGTTGAAGCCCGACTTGGCCGTTCCCGCGATCAGCGCGACACCGCCCATCAGCACGAGCGCGATCAGGGCGTAGGTGATCGCGGCCAGCAGCTTGCCCGCGAAGATCTGGCCGCGGTCGAGCGAGCGCGTGAAGATCGTCTTCAGCGTCCCGTTGTGGTGCTCGGAGGCGATGATGTCGCCCGCGACGAGCGCGGTCACGAGCGGGAACAGCCACACCGACGCGAACAGCAGCAGCACGAGCGGGATCGCCAGGCCCGACTCGCGCACGTACTTGCCGAACGCGACGTCGTTCGGCGAGCCGCTCTGAAGCGCGAGCGCCGTCACGAAGATGATCGGCACGGCGACGGCCGCGCCCAGGCCGAGGTAGGTACGCTTCTGCGACCAGAGCTTTCGCAGCTCCCACCGGTACGCCGTCCAGACCGTCGGCATCATGCCACCGGCTCCAGCCGCGGCGCCGCCTCGGGCGGCCCGGCCCCGTCCGACTCGGTCAGGTCGAAGAACACCTGCTCGAGCGTCGCCTGCTGCGGCACCAGCGCCCGCACGCCGACGCCCTCGCGGCCGAGCGCGATCATGAACTGCTCGACGACCGCCTCCTCGGCGCTGAAGCGGAGCTCCCCGTCGGCCGTCCCGACGTCGCCGAGTGCGAAGCCGTCCGCCACCCGCCGCGCCGCGTCGAGGTCGGCCACGCGCAGCCGGTACCAGCTGCCCACGGAGCGCTTCAGGTCGACGACCGGCCCCTCGTACAGGATCCGGCCCTTGTTGATGATGGCGACCCGGTTGCAGAGCTCCTCGACGTCGGCCATCTGGTGGCTCGAGAGCATCACGGTGATCCCCTCGGACGAGAGCCGGCGCACGAGCGTCTTCATGTCGCGCATGCCGGCCGGGTCGAGCCCGGTGGTCGGCTCGTCCAGGAGGAGCAGCTGCGGCCGCCTCAGCAGCGCGGCGGCGATGCCGAGCCGCTGCTTCATCCCATGCGAGTAGGTGCCGACACGGTCGCCGCCGCGATCCGCCAGATCGACGGTGGCGAGCATCTCGCCGACGAGCGACTTCGCGTCGCCGCCGTCATACGCGGCCAGCAGCTCGAGGTTCTTGCGGCCCGTCAGGTATGGGTAGAACTGGGGCGCCTCGACGAACCCCGCCACCCCCTTGAGGGCGCGCCGGCCGAGCAGCACCGGGTCGCGCCCGAAAAGGTGGGCGGTGCCCTCGGTGGGCCGGATCAGCCCGAGCAGCATCCGCAGCGACGTCGTCTTGCCCGCGCCGTTCGGGCCCAGATACCCGTACACGTCGCCGCGCTCGACGGTGAGGTCGACGTGGTCGACGGCGATCAGGTGCCCGTAGCGCTTGACGAGCCCACGGGCCGCGACCGGGCGGTCGCCGCCCGCAGACTCCGCCGTGCCGGCCGTCACCTCAGCCGATCCCCCGCGCGGCGATCACCGCCGCCGCGGAGGGCAGGGACCCGACGACCGTGTAGCGCACGCCGCCGCGATCGAACTGGATCAGCGTGCCCAGTGCGGTGTCGAGCTCGTGGCCCGAGGCGCCGTCGATCGAGACGCGCGGCAGCGCGGCGAGCGGCGAGTGGTCGGCGCCGCCCGGCTTCTGCTGCTCGAGCACGAAGACGGCGCCGAGGCCCTGGCCGTACACGGCGACCGCGGCGGGAGTGCCCGACCAGTCGATCAGGCGCACCGACTTGCGCGGCAGGCCGACGAGCGAGCTCGGCGCGCTCAGCCGGAACGGCAGCGCCTTCGCCACGGCGGCCTGGCCGGTCACTGCGGGGTGGTGGGCCGTCCGCATCCCGGCGGGCCGGGCCATGTGCTGCGGCGGATGCACGCGCACGATCTTCGTGCCCGGAGCGAGGTGCACCGCCAGGTCGGAGCTCGACACGGCGCCGTAGCTGATGTCGGTCACGGTCAGCGACAGCACCGGCGAGGAGTCGGTGCGGCTGTAGATCGCGATGCGCAGCGGGATGCCGTGGGCGGCGTCCCAGGCGAGCTGCACCGAGCCGAGCAGGCCGCCGCTGTGCCGCGGCGAGACGCGCACGGTGTAGGCGGGCCGGCCGGCGATGTCGCCGGGGATCGCACCGCTCAGGTCGGCGTGCTGGGCCGCCTTCGTGAGCGCGCGCTTGATCTGCGCGATGCTCGGCACGGCATGGGAATGCGTCGCGGACGAGTCGCCGGGGTGGTGACTGCGGGCGGGCATGACGTAGGCGGTGCCGGAGGAGACGTCGTAGAGCGTCGCCTTCGAACCGTCGAAGCCGATCTCGGTGTCGCCGGCCGAGGACTGCAGCTCGAGCCGCACCTTCCCGTCGCCGGCCCAGATGCGGCCGGTGGCGCCGGTGATGAGCGGCGAGCCGGAGCCCAGCGAGTTGTTGGCGACGAGGTGGTTCGCGAACTGCACTCGGGCCGTCACGCCGGGCACGGGCCTGGCCGTCGCAGCCTCGTGGAGCGCGGCCGCGAGCGAGCGGTGCGGCGGCTTGGGGCCGTCGCCGCCTGCGAGGGCCACGGCGCTGCCGGCCGCAAGCGCCACGATGACGACGATCGCGATGATGAGCTGTCTGGTCGTTGCCCGCCGCAGGATGTTCATGCTTCGCTCCCTCCAGGTCCGTCCCCCGCAGTTGTACCCGGATCCCCTGAAAGGCGTCTGAGAGCCGGGAGGACGATGGAGAAGCGCGGCCCGTCGATCTCGAGGCGGCCGCCGTGGCGCTCCGCCGTCGCCCGCACGAGTGCCAGGCCGAGGCCGGACCCCGGCTGCGCCCGGGCGTCGTCGCCGCGCCAGAACCGGGTCGTCGCGGCCTCGACGCGGTCGGGCGGAATACCCGGCCCGGCGTCGGTCACGGTCAGGCGGACCTCGCCGTCGAGTCGCGCCACCGAGACGTCGACCGGACCGTCCGTCGGGCCGTACGCGAGCGCGTTCGAGACCAGGTTTCCGAGCGCGCGCTCGAGTGCCTGCGCGTCGCCGCGCACGACCACCGCGCCCGGCGCGCTCGCCCGCACCCGCCCGTCCGCCGCGGCGAGCGCGATCTCGTCGAGGCGCACCTCGGCGTCGGGCACCGCCGCGGCGTCCTCGCGGGCGAGGACGAGCAGCTCGTCGACGAGCCGGCTGAGCCGGTCGGCGTCGGCCCGCAGATCGGCGAGCGCCTCGGCGTCGGCGCCGTGCCGGGCCAGGTACTCCGCGTTCCCGCGCAGCGCCGCCAGCGGGTTTCGCAGCTCGTGCGAGGCGTCGGCGACGAAGCGGCGCTCGCCCTCCCGCGAGCGCTCGAGCGCCGCCAGCATACGGTTCAGCGTGTCGGCCAGCCGGGCCACCTCGTCGGGCGTGCGCCCGTCGCCCGACCCGGGCAGGCGCAGCGACGGGTCGCCGCGCCGCTCGATCACCTCGGCGCCCTCCGCGAGCGTCTGCAGCGGGCGCAGCGCGCGGCCGGTGAGGACGAACGCGATCGGGGCGACCAGCAGCGCCGCCGCGAACGCGCAGGCGACGATCAGCGTGCGCGACTCGTGCAAGGTGGCGTCGACCTCGTCGGTCGTCGACCCGACCACCACGGCGCCGCCCGAGGCCGGCCCGCCGAGCGCCGCGAGCGGCGCGGCGTACACGCGCACGTGCGCGCCGGCCAGGCTGCCGTCGCCGTAGACGCCGCGGTCCGAGCGGATCGCCCGCAGCGCGAGGTCGCGGCCCGGGAGGCTCGTGCCGGCCAGCTTGCGCCCGTGCCGGTCGACCACCTCGACCTCGAGCCGGCGGGCCTCGACCGACGCCTCGAGCACCGGGGGCGAGGTCAGGAGCGCCGGCGCCGTCGCGGCCAGCTGGGCCACCTGGGCGGCCCGGTCCCGCAGCGTGCCGTCGAGCGCCTGGTGCAGGTGGCGCGAGAGCAGCACCTGGACGGCCGCGCCGAGGACGACGACCGCGGCCACGATCGACACCGTCGCGGCCGCGACGACGCGGGTGCGCAGACGCGGCGCCCGCGTGCGCAGCCGGCCGGTCATCGTCGCAGGACGAACCCGGCGCCCCTCACCGTGTGGATCAGCGGCGGGTCGCCGAGCTTGCGGCGCAGGTAGGCGACGTAGCGGTCGACGACGTTCTCGGTCGTCGCGGCGCCGTCGCTCCAGACGGATGCGAGCGCGACGGGCCGCGACACCACCCGGCCGGGGTGGTGGAGCAGCAGCTCGAGCAGGGCCGCCTCGCGGGCGGTCAGCTCGACGGCGCGCCCGCCGCGCACCGCGGTGCGCGAGACGGTGTCGAGCGAGAGGTCGGCGAACTGCAGCACGGGCGAGTCGGTGCCCCGCCGCAGCAGCGCGCGCAGGCGGGCGAGCAGCTCCTCGGTCGCGAAGGGCTTCACCAGGTAGTCGTCGGCCCCCGCGTCGAGCCCGGCCACGCGGTCGGCGACGCTGTCGCGGGCGGTCAGCATGAGGATCGGCACCGGCACGCCCTTCTCGCGCAGGCGGCGGGCGACGGCGAGGCCGTCGAGGCCCGGCATGATCGCGTCGAGCACAATGGCGTCGGGCGGGTCGCGTTCGACCTCGACGAGGGCCGCGCCGCCGTCGGGCGCGAGCGCGGTCTCGTAGCCCTCGGCGCCGAGCGTGCGCGCGAGCGTCCGCCGCACCGGCCCGTCGTCGTCCACGATCAGCACCCTGGTCTTCACCATCGTCGTTCGAGCTTGCAGCGTACGGCCTGCGCGCCGCTCGCGTACCATCGCCGTGTGCGCGAGGGCCTGCCGTTCCCGATCTCCGAGTACCATGACCGCGCCGAGCGCGTCCGCGCGCGGATGCGCGAGCGCGAGGTCGACGTCCTCTTCGTGACCAGCCCGGCGAACCTGTGCTACCTGACCGGATTCGAGTCGATCTGGTACCCGCCCCGGGCTCCCGTGGGCGTCGTCGTGGTCGCCGACAGCGACCGGCTGGTGTTCTGCGACTACGAGCGGCACGAGACGCTCGCGCGCGAGACCGCCCACTACGACGACGCGGTGTTCTACCGCTACGAGGACGTCCTCGACACGATCGCCGGCACGTTCCGCAGGCGGGGCTGGCTGGCCGGCTCGATCGGCATCGAGCGCTGGTCGCCGGCGCCGGGTGCGCCGCTGCTCGACGCCCTCGCGTCGCGGCTGGGCGAGCTGGGCGGGCGGATCGTCTCCGGCGACTGGGTGGTCGACCGGGTGCGGCTGGTGAAGTCGCCCGCCGAGATCGAATGCGTGCGCCGGGCCGGGGCGATCGTCGACGCGGCCTTCGACGACGTCGTCGAGCATGTGCGGCCGGGGCAGACGGAGCTCGAGATCGCCGCCCGCATCGACTCGGTCATGGCCGAGAGGGGCGGCGAGCGGGCCGCGATCCAGACCATGGTGTCGGCCGGCCCGGGGGTGTGGTGCCGCACGCACGCGCCGCCGACGACGCGGCCCGTCGAGGTCGGCGACGTCATGTACGTCGACGCGTGCGGCGTGGTGAACCGCTACCACGCCGACGTCTGCCGGACGTTCGCGATCGGCCGCGACCATCCCGAGGCCCGCGCCATCCTCGACGTGACCTCGCAGAGCGTCGAGGAGGTGCGCAAGGCGGTGAAGCCGGGCGACCCTCTCGACGTCGCCCAGCGTGCCGCCGAGGACTTCGTGTTCTCCCGGTTCCCGCGCGAGCAGGTGTGGTGGGTCGGCGGCTACGCGCTCGGGATCGCGATGGCGCCGAACTGGGTCGGGCACACCTACCTCTCGAACGACGCGTTCGAGCAGTTCACGTGGGAGCCCGGCTACGTCACGAACTACGAGAACGTCCTCTTCGACCGCGACGCCGGGTTCACGGCGAGCTACATGGAGACGCTGCTCATGACGGAGTCGGGCATCGAGCCGCTGTCGTCGCGGCCGCGGACGCTGACGGTGACCGGCGGCTGACCTTCGTTCCGCCCTGCTTCACGCCGTGCCTGGCACGGTGCGCGGCCGCCAGGACTCGTGTGCTCGTGCGTGACCCGGACCAGCTCAACCGGCGCATCCTCCCCCAGTCGTCCTACCTGCGGGCGGGCAAGCCTGCCTATCTGGGCGGCGACGACGCCGGCTCTGCGCTCTGGTCCGATCCCACGACGAGCTGGCAGCTGCAGCTAGATCTCGGCCAGCTCCGCGCGATCCTCGGCGCGTTCGGTAAAGGCCCGGCCGTATGGCGGATGTGGCGGAATCCTGCGAGTCAGAGCGCCGGTTCGCGCCCCGCGCCCGTCTACGTGGCGGCCGGCATGCGCAGAGGTGAATCCGCTTCCAGCAGCTCGTTCGGCACCAGCAGCTGCGAGGTCGTCAGCACGCTCTTCCATCCGCCGTCCTCGGGATCCCGGACGACCACACTGACGACCCGGTTGGCAGCCCAGGAGCCGTCGTCGAAGGTGAAGCGGCTGTGGGTGACGATCCAGCCGGTGTCGCCGGCCTCGTACGCCTCCACCTCGTCCTCGGCTTCGTCGGTCTTGCCGATGTCCAGGCCGGCGGCCTCGTTCATCTCGCGCACCTGGTCGATCGTCAGCGCGAGCACTTCGTCGCGACCCCGCGACTGCTCCTCCGCCGCCGTGCCGAATGACGTGACCTCGCCGTGTGCGGTGGTCTCCCCGAACCACGCCTCATCGCCCGCCTCGAACCGACGCCGGCCCTCGCGGGCGAACTCCTCGAGCTCCGCGGATCGCTTGACCGTGACCATGTCCCCTCCTTGTGGCGATCGGCAACCCCTCGACTGTGCCGTTACGAGCTACGACTCCCCTGGGCATCGAGACTCATCGCGCGCGGGTTCCACTACCCTGCCCGCGTGCCCAAGGCGCCGGTACCCGACGCGGTCGGCGAGTTCCTCGCCCGGCCCAACCCCGCGGTCATCGCGACGATCCGCCCCGACGGCTTCCCGCACACGGCGGCGACCTGGTACGTGTGGGAGGGCGGGCGCGTGCTCGTCAACATGGACGAGACGCGGCGCCGGCTCGACTACATGCGGCGCGACCCGCGGGTGTCGCTGACGGCGCTCTTCGAGGAGGAGTGGTACCGCCAGGTGACGCTGACCGGCGAGGTCGTCTCGATCGAGCCCGATCGCGAGCTGCACGACATCGATCGCCTCTCCAGGCACTACAGCGGCAACCCCTTCGGCGCCCGCCACCAGCACCGCTGGAGCGCGTGGGTGCGCGTCGACCGCTGGTTCGGCTGGGACGGCGGCTCGTCGTGGCCGCCGGAGGGTGAGTCGTGAACCCGCTCGAGCTCGTGAGCCTGGACGCCCCGACCGAGGTGCGGACGTTCGAGAAGGGCAGATTCGAGGTCTACCGCGTCGGCCCGATGACGCTCGGCCGGGCGACGTACGAGCCGGGCTGGCGCTGGTCGACGCACGTCGGCGCGAAGACCGGCGAGGCCTCGTGCCAGGTGGAGCACGTCGGCCTCGTGCTGAGCGGCCAGGCGATGGCGGCGATGAACGACGGCACCGAGCGGGTGATGCGCGCGGGCGAGTTCTTCTATGTGCCGCCGGGGCATGACAGCTGGGTTGTGGGCGACGAGCCGTACGTGTCGCTCCACATCATGGGCAGCGAGGGCTACGCGGCCGAGTAGCGGGGCGCCTGGGGACCGTCCCCATTCACGGAACTGCAACAGAAGTGTCACGGCCGGCGTTCGGGGTCTGACCCCGATGTCGGCGGGATACATCGCATTGCGATATGATGGTCGTGCGATGTTCGAAGTCGTCATCGGTGCAATCGTGGCGGTCAGCGGTGCGGCCGTCCTCGCGAGCGCGGCGGCGCTGATCGGTGCCGTCCTCTCGCTCGGGCGAGCCGACCACCGGAACCCGGTGGCCTACCGCTGGATCGCCTGGCACGAACGCCACTCCGCGCTTCGGCACTGACGGATGAGGTGGTTGGCCCGGGCCGCGGGCGCCCTCCCCGAGGGCGTCTTCGCGGTCGTGATGGCGACCGGCATCGTGTCGCGCGCGAGTCACCCCGACGCCCCCGCGATCTCGACGGCCCTGCTCTGGCTCGCGACCGCGGCGCTGATCGTCCTGGGCGTGCTCGCACTCGCCCGCCCGCGACCGCGTGGCAGCCGGGCCGCCTGGTGGGACGCCGTGACGTTCGTCGCGGCTGCGGGCGCTGTCGCCGCCGGCTACGCCGCCCGCGGCCACCACGGCGTCGCGGACGCCCTCGACGGCGCCGCCATCGCCGTCTGGCTGGTTGCGATCGCGCGCCCGGCGCCGTGGACGCGGGCCGGCGGCCGCCGGCACGGGGACGAGGCGTCGGGGCGGCGCCTGCTCGTCGTCGTCGCGACGCAGTCGGCGGTGATCTCGGCCGCTGCGCTCGACCGCTCGGGAGCCTCGTCCCTGGTCGCCGGTGCGGCGGTCGCGGCCTGGGCCGCCGGCCTCGCGCTGACCCTCCCCGTCGCCGCGCCGGCCGCGCGCGGGCTGCTCCTCCGCGCGCAGCGGGGCCGCTTCCGGGCCGACGACTGGATCCTGATGGGCGTCCTCGCAATCTCCGTGCTCGCGGCGGCCGCACTGCTCGGCATGCACGGCGTGCCCGTCCCCGAGGTCGTGCGCGCGCTGGGCATCGTCGCCTGGGCCGGCGCCTGCCTGTGGATCCCCTTTCTCGCCCGGATCGACCTGGGCTGCGCGCTCAGGCGCCGCCCCGGGCCGCCGAACGCGCTGCGCTGGAGCATGGTGTTCCCGTTCGGCATGTTCGCGGAGGCATCGCAGGCACTCGGCACCGCGACCGGGCACCCGCTGATCCACCGCGTCGGCCTGGACGCGGCCTGGGTCGCGCTGGTTGCCTGGGCCGCAGTCGCAGCCGGGATCGGAGGCGGCGCCGTCGCCCGCCGCGTCGGGTCGGCGACCTCGCGGATCGGCGGTCGTCAGCTGCCCGAGTAGTACGGGCTGCGCAGGCTGTCGCGGCGGTCGGCCAGGTCGCGCGCGGCGGCCGGGTCGCGGCCGGTGACGGCCATGCCGACCGCCTTGCGCGTCGCCCGCCGCGCGGCCTCGCGGACCGCCGTCTCGTCGGCGGCGCCGGTGTCGATCCACACGGCCACGAACACGATGGTCTCGTCGGTGGGTGGGAGCAGGTCGTCGGCGACGGCGTCGAGGACGCCCTGGCCGACGCCGAGCTGGGTCGCGCCGTAGGTGATCTTGGCGTGGCGGTCGCCGGCCAGCGTCGACTTGTTCATCATCACCGTCGGCGGCCAGATCGGCTCGTAGTGACCCTTGTCCGGCCCGACGCAGACCAGGATCGGGCTGTGCCCCTGGCGCGGGGTCGTGAACGCCGTCATCAGCGCGGCGGCGGTCGCGCTGCCCCGGCGCGCGAGGATCACGTTCACGTGGCACCCGTCCGGGTCGGTGCCCGACCAGCCCTCTCCGATCGCCCCGTCGAGCGAGCGTTCTGACGTGCCCATCCACCCTCCCAGGTTCGTGGTCTCGGTACTGAAGCGCCGGTCGTCGGGCGCAAGACACGCTGGTAGGCTAGAGCGAGAACGTGTCAAGCGGGAGGTGGGGCTAGCAGAACGGCACCGTCTGGGCCTGGGGCACCACAACGACGGGCAGGTCGGAGACGGGACGAAGACCAACCGCCCCGCGCCGGTTCAGGTGAATGGCTCACGAACGTCATCGACGTCGCGACGGGGCACACTCGAGCATCGCGCTTCGGAGCGACGGCACCGTGTGGTGCTGGGGTCTGAACAACTTCGGCCAGCTCGGGAACGGCACGACCACGTCGAGCAGCGTCCCGGTGCAGGTCAAGAGCCTGACGGGCGTCGTCCGGATCGGCGGTGCACGCGATCACACGCTCGCGGTGAAGGCCAACGGGACGGTCTGGGCGTGGGGCGACAACGAGTTCGGGAGCCTCGGGGACGGCAGCACCGCGAAGAGCGATGTCCCCGTCCAGGTCAAGGGACTCACGAACGTGAAGTTCGTCGCCGGCGGGCGCGACCACAGCCTCGCCATCGAGACGGACGGCTCCGTCTGGGCCTGGGGTTGGAATCAGTACGGCCGGCTCGGAGGCGGGACGGAGACGAACCGGCTCATGCCGGTCAGGGTGCCGGGGATCGCGAACGCGGTCAACATCGGCGCCGGCCGCCTGCATCCGCTCGCGATCGAGAAGGACCGGTCGGTGTGGGCGTGGGGCGACGACGACTTCGGTCAGCTCGGCGACGGCACGACGACAGACCGGCTGAAGCCGGTGCGCGTCACCGGGGTCACCGGTGGCGAGGAGGTCGCAGGGGGTCGCGACTACAGCGTCGCGCTCGTGCAGCCGTAGACCCACGTCACGGGGGACGGCTCCCGTCGGGGGCGGGGGCCGTCCTCATCCGCAGCCCCTCGAGCGCGGCCGGCTCGGGGCTGAGCTCGTCGAAGCGGTCGATGCGGCGTAGCTCGGGGAACCGCCACGCCCAGACGCCGGCGACCGCGATCGACGCCGCCCCGCCGAGGACGACCGCCGGCACCGCCCCGATGAGCGCCGCGGCCACCCCTGACTCGAACGCGCCGAGCTCGTTCGACGCGCCGATGAACACCCGCTCGACGGCGCTGACCCGGCCTCGCAGCGCAGGCGGCGTGAGCAGGGGCGAGAGCGTGCTGCGCACGACCATGCTGACCATGTCGGCGCCGGCCAGCGCGGCCAGGGCGAACAGCGAGAGCACGAAGCTCGTGGAGACGCCGAACACGATCGTGAAGAAGCCGAAGAGGGCGACGACCGCGAACAGCGTCGCCCCGACGCGGCGCTGGATCGGCCGGGCCGAGATGAGCGCGCCGACGACGACCGCGCCCACCCCGGGCGCCGCCCGCAGGATCCCGTTCCCGGCCGCGCCGACGTGGAGGATGTCGCGGGCGAACACGGGCAGAAGCGCCGTCGCGCCGCCGAACAGCACCGCCATCAGGTCGAGCGAGATCGCCCCGAGCAGGGGCCGGCTGCGGAGTATCAGGCGCACGCCGTCGAGCACGTCGGCCAGCTGCGGCTCGTGATCGCCGACGTGGGCGACGCCGATCGCGCGCGGCACGAGCGGCAGGAGGATCGCCGCGGCGCCCGAGAAGGCGGCCGCGAACAGATAGGGCGCCGGCGCGCCGATGGCCTGGGTGATGCCGCCGATCGCGGGGCCGGCGATCATCGCCGCCTGCCCCGCCGACGTGACCATCGCGAACATCCGCGAGAGGTTCTCGGCGGCGACTCCCGCGGCCAGCAGCGGGCCGAGCGTCGGGCCGACGAAGGCGTTGCCGACGCCCCAGGCGAACGCGAGCGCGTAGAGCGGCCACACGGCCGTGTCGCCGGCCGCCGCATCGATCGCGAGGACGATGGCGATCGCCGTTCCCCAGGCCAGGCCGAGCCCCGCGACGAGGCGGCGGTCGTGGTGGTCGATGACGTGGCCCGCCGGCAGCGCCAGCAGCACGGCGGGCACGAACTCGGCCAGGCCCAGCAGCCCCAGGACGAGCGGATCATGCCGGCGCTCGTAGGCCTGCCAGCCGAGCGCGGTCGCCGTCGCCCCCAGCGCGAGGCTGGTGAGGATCTCGACGAGCACCATCACGGTCACGATGCGGGTTCCCTGCCGGAGCATCGGGATGCATGCTCGCTGATCGGAGCGGTCGCGCGAGCCGCATGGTCTCGACCGGAAAACCCTGGAAAAACCCCCCAGGTGGCGGAGGCCGCGTACGCCGATTCGGGGAGGGTCGGCGTCCGCGCGGCGATCTAGCATCTTTGACCGTGGGCGGGACGACAACCGAAGACGCCAGGCCTCCGCTGCCGGGGCGCGACCCGGTCGTCTCCGCCCGCCGCATCGGCGAGACCGCCGCCGACTCCGCCCCCGGCCGGGTTCGCGTGCTCCTGGTCGACCCGGACGAGGTTGCCGGCCGCCAGCTCCAGCGCCAGCTGCACGAGTTCGGCGCCGGCTTCGAGGTCGCGGTCGCCGGCCGGCTGAGCACGGCGCTCGCCCACCTCGCGACCTCGCCGACCGACGCAGTCCTGGCCGACCTCTCCCTGCCCGACTCGAACGGGCTCGAGACGCTGGCACGGCTGCGGGCGGGCGCGTCCGAGCTGCCCATTTTGGTGCTGGCCGGGCGCGAGGACGAGGAGCTCGCCCTCGAGGCGCTCGGCGCCGGCGCCAGCGACTACCTGCTGAAGGGGCGGGCCAGCCGCGACCTGGTCGCCCGGGCCGTGCAGTACGCGATCGAGCGCGAGCGCCTGCTCGTGGCCGAGCGCGAGAGCCGCCGCGACGCCGAGGCCGCCCGCTCGAGCGCGCTACGCACCCAGCGGGCGCTCGAGGCCAGCGAGAAGCGGCGCCGCTCGCTGCTCGGCTCGATGCTGCGGGCCGAGGAGGCCGAGCGCCAGCGGATCGCCGTCGAGCTCCACGACGACACGGTGCAGGTGATGGTGGCGGCGCTCGTCGGCATGGACGCCTGCCAGGCGACGATCGACCGCGACGACCCCGGCGGGGCGGTCGAGAGCATGGCCCGGGCGCGGGCAACGCTGTCGGAGGCGGTCGACCGCGTGCGCCGGATGAGCTTCGAGCTGCGGCCGCCGCTGCTGGACGCGCAGGGCCTCGGGCCGGCGGTCACCGACCTCGTCGCCGAGGTCGCCGCCGAGTGCGATCTCGAGCGCCGCGTCGACGTCTCGCTGCGCCGCTACTCCCCCGAGATCGAGATCCTCACCTACCGCACCATCCGCGAGCTGATGGCAAACGTCCGCAAGCACGCCCGGGCGCACCGGGTCGAGCTCGACCTGCACGAGGAGCGCTCCGCCGTCGTCTGCACGCTGACCGACGACGGCGTCGGCTTCGACGCCGGCGGGATCGAGCGCGCCACCGGCCGGCTGGGCATGCGGCTCCACCTCGGCCTCGACGCGACCATCGAGCGCGTCCGCGTCGCCGGCGGCACCTTCTCGATCGAGTCGGCGCCCGGGGGCGGCACCTCCGTGCGCTTCGCGATCCCGATCCACCGCCAGGGCGACGTCCGGGCCGGTTAGTCCTCCCGGACGACCTCGTCGAGCAGCCGGTCGAAGTCGCGCCCATCGAACTCGGCGACGGCGCGCTCGTACTTTTCGATCCCCCACGACCAGAAGTCGAAGTCGATGTCCGAGACGCCGTCCTGGATCGACGCCCAGAGCGTCCAGCCGTGCTTCGACATGAGTCCCCAAAGGCGCGCCCGCGCGATCCGGTTCCGCAGCCTCTGGCCGGCTACGGCGCGAAGAATGGCTGGGAGCGGCCCGACTACTACCGGCCCGGGCAGGCGTGGCGGCGGGCGGGGGAGGACCAGCGTGCCTACGGCTGGACGCGGCCGCCGGAGCTCGCCCGCCTCGCCGTCGAGCACGAGGCGTTCCGCGAGCGGGTCGGGATCATCGACATGACCTCGTTCGGCAAGATCGAGGTGGAGGGGCCGGACGCGTTGCGCCTGCTCGACCGGGTGTGCACGAACCGTATCGACCGCCTGCCCGGAAGCGTCGTCTACACACAGTGGTGCGACCGCCACGGCGGCATCGTGGCCGACGTGACGGTCACCCGGCTCGGCGACGAGCGCTTCCGCGTCGTCACCGGGGCGGGCGTGGTCGACTCCGACCTCGGCTGGCTGCGGCTGAACCGGCGCGACGGCGAGCGGGTCAGCCTGCGCGAGGCGAGCGCCGAGCTGGCCGTGATCGGGATCTGGGGGCCGCGGGCGCGCGACGTGCTCGCCACATGCACGGACGACGACGTCTCCGGCGATGCGCTGCCGTTCCGCCAGGCGCTCGAGATCGCGGTCCGGCCGGCGCCGGTGCTGACCCAGCGGATCACCTACGTCGGCGAGCTCGGCTTCGAGCTCTACGTCGCGCCGGAATGGGCCGTCCAGGTCTGGGACGCGCTCGTGACCGCGGGCCGCGAGCACGGCATCGAGCCGGGCGGCTACCGCGTGCTCGAGTCGCTGCGGATGGAGAAGTGATACCGCTACATGGGCACCGACATCTCGGCCGGCGACACGCCGTACGACGCCGGCCTGGGCTTCTGCGTCGCGCTCCACAAGGGCGAGTTCAACGGCCGCGAGGCGCTCGCGGAGGCCGCCGCCAACGGCCGCACCCGCGCACTGCGCACGCTGCTCGTCGGCGGCGACGGCTACCTGCCGCTCTACGGCGGCGAGGCGGTGCGGGTCGACGGCCGCACCGTCGGGCGGGCGCGCAGCTGCGCCTACGGCTTCACGGTCAAGCGCAACATCGCCTACGCCTACCTGCCGGCCGACCTGGCCGAGGGCGCGGCGGTCGAGGTCGAGGTGCTGGGCGAGCCGGTCGCCGCCGAGGTCGCCGCCGACGTCCTCTACGACCCCGAGCACCTGCGCGTGCGCGGCTGAGCCGTTACGGTCCCGCGCGTGGCCGCGCCGACCGTGACCCTCGCCCTCGACCAGGGCAGCTCGAGCACCCGCTGCGTCGCCTACGACGCGCGGATGGAGCAGGTGGCGACCGCGGTCTCGCGGGTCGAGACGGCCCGGCCCGGCCCGGGCATGGTCGAGCACGATCCAGACGATCTGCTCGCCGGGGCGCTGGCCGCGATCGCCGAGACGCGCGCTGCCTGCGAAGGCGAGGTGGCCGCGATCGGGATCGCCAACCAGACCGAGACCTTCGTCCTCTGGGAGTGCGACACGGGACGGGCGGTCACCCCGGTCGTGAGCTGGCAGGATCAGCGGGCCGAGGATCTCTGCCGCGCGCTCGCGCCGCAGCCGGCGGCGGAGCGGATCGGCCCGGTCACGGGGCTCGCGCTCGACCCGACGTTCTCGGCGCCGAAGCTGGCCTGGCTGTTCGGCCGCGACCCGGCGCTGCTCGCGCGGGCGGAGGCCGGCGAGCTTGCCTTCGGCGACGTCGCCTGCTGGCTTGCCTGGCACCTCTCGGGCGGCGCCGGGCGTGTCACCGAGCCGTCGAACGCCTGCCGCAGCCTCCTGCTCGACGTCGAGACGATGGCCTGGGACGACGGCCTGCTCGATCTCTTCGGGGTGCCCGCGGCGCTGCTCCCGGAGGTGCGCGACTCGGACGGCTCGGGCCTCGTGACGGCGGCCGGCGTGGCCGGGTTCGAGGCGCCGGTGGCGGCGATGCTCGGCGACCAGCAGGCGGCCCTCTACGGCCAGGGCTGCACTGCGCCGCGCATGGCCGCGATGACGCTCGGCACCGGAGCCTTCGTGTGGAAGAACGCCGGCGGCGAGCGGCCCGACCCGGCCGAGGGCGTGCTCGCGACGGTCGCCTGGCAGACCGCCCGGGAGGGCCGCACCTACGCGCTCGAGGCCTTCGGCGCCAATGCGGGCAACGCGCTCGGCGTGCTGCGCGGCAGCGGGCTGGTCGACGCCAATTGGCGCACGCAAACCCCCAATTGGCGCGAGCCGCACCCCGTGGTCGTGCCCGCCCCGGCCGGCCTGGGCACGCCGCACTGGCACGGCGTCGATCGCGTCACCGTCGTCGGGGCGAGCAGCGCGACCACGGCTGCCGACCTCGCCGCCGCCTGGGTCGCCGGCGTCGCCCACCAGATCGCCGATGCCCTCGCCGCCCAGGAGGCGTCCGGTGGGATCGATGTTCTGCGCGTCGGCGGTGGGCTCGCGGCCGACCGGACGCTCTTGCAGGCCGTGGCCGATCTCTCCGGACGGGTGCTCGACGTGGCCACCGACCTGGAGGCGACGGCGCGCGGGATCGCGACGCTTGCGGCGGCGTCCGTGGGCGCGCTCGATCCCGGCGCGGCGGGGCATGCCGTCGCCCATCGCGTCGAGCCGGCCCTCCCGGCCGACGCCCGCGAGCGCGAGCGGGCACGCTGGCGCGACGCGCTCGAGGTGCACATGCGGCCGGAGGCGGGGTGAGCGAGACGGCGCTCGGCCCGGCCGCCCGGGCCGCGGCGCTCGAGCGGATGCGGAGCGAGCGGTTCGACCTGCTCGTCGTCGGCGGTGGGATCACCGGCGTCGGCATCGCCCTGGACGCGGCCACGCGCGGCCTGTCGGTCGCCCTCGTCGAGGCGCACGACATCGCCGTCGGCACCTCCAGCCGCTCGAGCAAGCTCATCCACGGCGGCCTGCGCTACCTGGAGATGCGCGACTTCGGACTCGTCCGCGAGGCGTTGCGCGAGCGCCGCCTGCTGCTGACGAAGCTCGCCCCGCACCTCGTCCGGCCGGTGCCGTTCCTCTTCCCGCTCCGGCATCGGGTGTGGGAACGGCCCTACATGGGCGCCGGCCTCCTGCTCTACGACACGATGGGCGGCGCCCGCCACGTGCCCCGCACGCAGCATCTCTCGAAGCGGGCAGCGCTGCGCTCGGCGCCGGCCCTGCGTCCCGACTCGCTCGTCGGCGCGGTGCGGTTCCACGACGCGCAGGAGGACGACGCCCGTTTTGCCGTGCACGTCGCCCGCACCGCGGCCGGCCACGGCGCCGCGATCGCGACCCGCGCGACGGTCACCGGCTTTGCCCGCGACGAGGCCGGCCGGGTCGTCGGCGCACACGTGCGCGACGGCCTGGGCGGCGGCGAGCTCGACGTCCGCGCCCGGCACACGCTCGTCGCGGTCGGCGTCGCCACCGACCGCGTGCTCGAGCTCGCGACCGGGCGCCCGCAGCATGCGCTGCGGCCGTCCAAGGGCATCCACGTGCTCGTGCCGCGGTCCGCCATCCGGATGGAGACCGGGCTCTTCATGCGCACCGAGAAGAGCATCTTCCACGCCATCCCGTGGGGCCGGGATCACTGGCTGCTGGGCGACACCGACACCGAGTGGGACGGCGAGCCGGACACGCCCGTCGCCAACCGGGCCGACGTCGACTACGTGCTCGCGAAGGTGAACAGCGTGCTCGTCCGGCCCGTCGAGAAGACGCAGATCTGCGGCGTCTACGCCGGCCTGCGGCCGCTGGTCGCCGCGGAGGGGACGGCGTCGACGACCCGGCTCTCCCGCGAGCACCGCCTGTTCGCGCCGCTGCCGGGCCTGACGGCGATCGCCGGCGGCAAGTACACGACCTACCGGGTGATGGCCCGCGATGCCGTCGATGCGGCCGCCGGCGACCTGGGCGGCGTCCGGCCGTCACGTACGCACGAGGTGCCGCTGGTCGACGCCGCCGGCGAGGTCGACGCCCTCGTCGCCGCCGAGGCGGCGCTGGCCGGGCCGATCGCCGGCACCCGCCATCGCGCGGCCGACGCCGTCCACGCCTGCACGCACGAGGGCGCCCTCGACCTGGACGACGTCCTCACCCGTCGGCTGCGCGTCTCGATCGAGGTGCCCGACCGCGGCCGGGCCGCCGCCGCCGCGATCGCCCCGCTCGTCGGATCGGCGCTGGGCTGGTCGGACGCGCGGGCGGCGGACGAGCTGGCCCGCTACCTGCGCCTGCGCGATGCCGAGGCCGCCGCGGAGGGCGCCCCCGACGACGCCACCGCCCGCGCCCGCTACACCGCGGTGCTCGACGCACCCAAAGGGGTCTGACCCCGCCTGGTGCGTCAGAACATGGTCTGGGTCTTGGTGAACGAGCCGCCGGCGGGGTTGCCGGCCGGGTCGGTGATCGTCGGCGACGGGACGTAGGCGACCGTGACGTTCTTCACGGTGCCGAGGGCGCTGCAGCCGGCGCCGGTGCACGCGCCCAGGATGCGGGCGGTCAGCGAGACCTGCGCGCTCGAGTACGAGAGCACCGACGACGCCCAGCTCGCGCTCGTGCCGTCGGCGGTCACGAAGCCGTCGCTCCCCATGTGCAGCGGGCCGGCCGTGAAGCTCCCGATCGTGAGCGTGTCGTCGCCCGGCCCGGCCGGGTCGGCGATCGTGATCGTGGTCGTCGCCGGGATCGAGGACGGCAGGAGCGGCTCGCTCCACTCGGCCGTGATCTCGTCGCAGTCCTCGGGGACGCCGGCCGTGTTCACCGTCCCGGCGCAGGTGCCGTTCGTCGTGTTGTGCTGGTGGCGGAAGCCCACCGGCACCGGCCCTGCGCCGTCGGCCGGTGCGGCGGCCGCGAAGGACGCGAGGTTCCCGCCCATGTCCTGGATCTCATTGCCCGGCTGGAGCCCGACCTTGAACAGGCTCACGCTCGTGTCGGGCTGGTCCGTCCAGCCGCCGATCACGAGCGTCGCGGTGTTGCCGCTTGTCGAGACCGACTGGAGGGCGCCGCCGGACGGCACGTTCGAGAGCGTCCACCCGGCGGTGCACGGCGCCGCGCAGGTCGCCAGCGGCTCGTTGAACGTGACCGCGACCTGGTCGACGAAGCCGTCCTGGTTGGTGTCGAGCATCGTCATGCCGGTCATCGCGGGCGGCGTGCTGTCGCCGGCGGCTCCCGGGTCGCGCACGCCGACGTAGGTGGTCGACGAGTTGTTGCCGGAGACGGCGTCGAACTGCGTACCGGCGACGGAGGCCGCGTTGACCAGCGTCTGGGGGGAGCCCGGCGCCGTCATCGGGATGGTGATCGTCTCGGTGTCGCCCGACGCCATGGTGCCCAGGTCGCACGTCACGGTCGCAGACCCGGAGCACGACCCGACGGTGGTGGTGACGCTACCGGCGAGGGAGGAGTTCGTCGGCAGCGCATCCGTGACCGACGCGTCGGGCTCCGGGTTGGGCCCGTTGTTCGTCACCGTGAGCGTGTAGGCGAAGCCGGTGCCCTGGTCGACCTTGGCGGGCACGGAGGTGGAGATGCCGAGGTCGGCGCCGCCCGCGCTCGTGATCATGGTCGTGGCGGTGGAGCTGTTGTCGGATGTGTCGGGATCGGCGGTCGTCGAGGCCACCGAGGCGGTGTTCGCGATCATGCCCGCGGCGGTCGCGGTCACCGTGATCGCGACCGAGCCGCCGCCGGTGTTGACCGCGCCGAGCGGGCAGGTGACCGTGCGGCTGGGACCGTCGTACGTGCAGCCCGGCGCGCTCTCGAACGTGAAGGCGGCGGGGAGCACGTCCGTCACGGTCGTCGCCTGGGCCGTGTCCGGCCCGGCGTTGTCGACCGTGGCGGTGAACGTCACGTCCTGGCCGACGTCGACGCTCGCCGGCGCGCCCGAGAGCACGACGGAGAGGTCGGCCGACGCCGCTGCCGCGCCGTCGGTGAAGGAGGCGAAGTTCAGCCGCTTCTGATCCTGGACGCGGGTGAAGTCGCCGCCGACGTACAGCTTGTTCGTGCCCTCGCCGTCGAGCCCGAAGACCCCCAGGAACCCGGATGTGACGGCGGGCAGCCAGGTCGTGTCGAGCGCGCCGGTGGAGGCGTTCGCGCGCACGAGCTGGTTGACGGCGGTCTTCCCGTACCTGAAGAAATGGCCGCCGAAGTAGGGGACGTCGTTCAGCACGGCTGTCGCCTGCACGTTGCCGTCGGTCGTCTGCTCCCACATCTTGGCGCCGGTGGCGAGGTTGACGGCGAGCGCCTTTCCGCCGCTGCCCCCGCCGCCGCCGTAGAGCCGGGTGGTGCCGGGGGTCAGCGCCAGCACCGGGTAGTTCGGGTGATAGACGCCGGTGATGGTCGCGCCGGTGGTCGGGTTGACGGCGGTCAGGCTCTTCTGGGTCGTGCCGTTGACCGTGGCGAAGTTCCCACCCATGTAGAGCCGGGTCGGCGTCAGCACGAGCGCGCGGACGAGGTTGTCGGCGGTCGTCGTGAACCCCGGCACGAGCGAGCCGTCGCTCGCGTTCAGCTCGGCGATGCGGGAGACCGCGCTGGTGCCGATCTTGGTGAAGGCGCCGCCGATGTAGATGCTGCTCGGGCCGACGGCGATGGCCCGGATCACGTTGTTCGGCCACCCCGCGGCCGGTTTCCAGGTCATCAGGGCGCCGGTCGCGGCGTTGAAGACCGCGATCTTCTTCTGCGTCTTCCCGTTCACCGTGTTGAAATTGCCGCCGACGTAGAGCCGGGAGCCGTCCGGCGAGGCGGCCAGGGCGAACACCTCGGCGTCCACGGTCGGCGCGAAGCCGGTCGGCTGGCCGGTGGTCGCGTCGATCCCGGCCAGGTTGGACGCCGGCGCCGTCGCCGTGCTGGCGGTGTCGTCGAGCTCCGTGAACGTGCCGCCCAGGTAGACGGTGCTGCCCACGCGCAGGACGACGTCGACCTTCCCGTTCGTCCCCCAGGTGGGGTCGGGAGCCGTTGGCAGCACGGCGACGGCCTGTGAGGCGCTCGCCATCACGAGGGCCAGGCCGAGTGCTGCACCTGCGAGCAGCTTTCGGGCGTCCATCCGACCGCCGAGTTTACACGTTATTGACGAGCGGTGTCTGGTGGCGACGGTGTCGCCAGACTTGACAGGGCCGATGCGGGATCGTGACGGAGCCGCCCGCCGTCCGGTCGTAGGCTGGTTTTGCAGGTAATTCGACGAGGAGGTAGACAGTGAGGAAGAGGCTCGGAGTGGCGCTCGTGACGGCGGCAGCAGTGATCGGCGCGGCGGGAGCGGTGGAGGTGCATGCGGCCGGCGCCGCGACCAGCGTGCCGCGGTGCCGGCAGGCCCAGCTCGGGCTGGCCCAGCCGCAGTCGACCGGCGCGGCGGGCAGCGTGCGCCTGCGGTTCGTGTTCACGAACGTGAGCGCGTCGACGTGCAAGCTCTTCGGCTTCGCCGGCATGCAGCTCCTGAACGCGCGCCAGCAGCCGCTGCCGACGTACATCCAGCGCGGCTCGAGCGCGGTCGTCCCGCCGGAGCCGGAGGCGGACGTCGTCATGACGCCCGGCCAGCACGGCTCGTTCTACGCCGGCTACTCGGACTCACCCGTAGGCGGGCAGGCGTGCAAGGTCTCGACGTCCGTCGAGGTCTGGCCGCCCAACGATGCCAAGCACTTCACGCTGAAGCTCGCCATCGCGCCGTGCGGCGGCCTGCTCACGCTCTCGCCCGTCGTGCACGGACGGCTGCCGCTGTAGGCGGCGGCGGTCAGGCGCGCGCGCCCGGCCCGTAGGCCAGGCGCAGCAGCCGGCCTGCGGCGAACCGGCCCGGGCGCAGCTCGGACACATCGACGGGCGGCGTCCGGCCGGTCACCTCGGCGGCGACGACCTCGCCGACGGCGGGGGAGAGCTTGAAGCCGTGGCCGCTCCAGCCGACCGCCAGGTAAAGGCCCTCGATGCCCGGGCACGGGCCCATGATCGGGTTCCAGTCGGGGGTGATGTCGTACGGCCCCGCCCAGGCCCGCTCGACGGTGAAGTCGCCCAGGCGCGGGTAGCGCTCGGCCACCGATTTGCGGACGACGTCGGCGTAGCCGGCCGAGGCGGCGTGGTCGCAGTCGTCCGCGCGGTCGAGCGGGTCCTCGCCGGCGTAGGCGACGGCGCAGAACCGGCGGCCGCGGTCGGGGCGGACGACGACGTTCGTGACGCCGTCGGAACAGACGGCCGAGGGCAGCGGTGCGCCCGGGTCACGGCGGGCGATGACCACCTGGAGACGCCGCAGCTCGATCGGCTGCTCGGCGCCGACGGGACGCAGCAGGTCGTTCGTCCAGGCGCCGGTCGCGAGCACGACGGTGCCGGCGGCCGTGAAGCCGCGGTCGGTCTCGATGCCGGTCACCCGGCCGTTCTCGACCCGCAGCGAGCGGACGCCGCAGCCCAGCTCGTGGCGCAGGCCGCGCGACGAGGCGGCCGCGAACCAGCCGAGGCACATCTTCTGCGCGTCGGCGAAGCCGCCGTCGGGCTCGTAGGCCGCGCCGGCGACGCCGTCGGTGGAGAGCTCGGGCTCGACCTGGCCGATCTCGTCCGGCTCGAGGAAATGCGTATCCAGGCCGATCCGCTGCAGCCGGGAGACGTTGTCGCGGCACGCGGCCGCGAGCCGCTCGGGCACCGTCAGCAGGTAGCCGCAGCGCACGTACCCGGCGTCGGCCACGCCGACCTCGTTCTCCCAGTCGGCGATCGTCTGGCTGCCGCTCATGGCGAGGCGCGCCGTGACCGCGTTCGAGTAGTGGCGGCGCACCATCGAGAACGAGCGCCCCGAGTCGCCCGAGCCGGGCCACGATCGGTCGAAGACGGCGACGCTCCTGTGCCCGTCGCGGGTGAGCGCGTGCGCGGTCGCGAGGCCCGTGATGCCCGCCCCGACGATTGCGATGTCGGCCGACTCTGGCACGGCGGCAACCGTATCAACCGGGGTCAGACCCCGAACGATCGCCGTTGCGCTTCTGTTGCACTTCCGTTCGGGGTCTGACCCCGATTTCACCGGACCAATAGCGGAGCACTTGCTTTTTGGTCTGATATTCGGTACGTTCCGGCGCGATCAGGGCATGTACGACTACGGCTTCTTCTCCTACGAGTCCAAGGACGAGTTCCTCGACCGGTCGCGGGAGTTCTGGAATCCCGACAAGACCGACTTCTGGCAGGACGCCGGCGTCGATCTCGTCATCGACCGGCGCGAGGGGTACTTCTTCTGGGACATGGCCGGCCGCCGGCTGATCGACCTGCATCTGAACGGCGGCACGTACAACCTCGGCCATCGCAACCCCGAGCTGATCGCGACGCTCGAGCAGGCGATGCAGCGCTTCGACATCGGCAACCACCACTTCCCGGCGCTCGCCCGCACCGCGCTGGCCGAGGCGCTCGTGAAGACCTGCGCCCCGAACATGCGCCGCGTCGTCTACGGGGCGGGCGGCGGCGAGGCCACCGACATCGCCATCAAGACCGCCCGCCACACCCGCCAGCGGCGCAAGATCGTCTCGATCCTGAAGGGGTACCACGGCCACACCGGCCTCGCGGTCTCGGCCGGCGACGACCGCTTCTCGAAACTCTTTCTGGCCGACCGCCCCGACGAGTTCGTGCAGGTGCCGTTCAACGACCTCGACGCGATGGAGGCGGCGCTGCGCGCGGGCGACGTCGCCGGCGTCCTGCTCGAGACGATCCCGGCGACCTACGGCTTCCCGCTTCCGGAGCCCGGCTACCTGCAGGGCGTGAAGCGGCTCTGCGAGCGGTTCGGCGCCCTCTACATCGCCGACGAGGTGCAGACCGGCCTGATGCGCACCGGGGAGATGTGGGGCATCGCCAAGTCCGGCGTCGAGCCCGACATCATGGTGATCGGCAAGGGCATCACCGGTGGCATGTATCCGATCTCCTGCGTGGTCGTCTCGGAGGAGTGCTCGGCCTGGCTGAAGGAGGACGGCTTCGGCCACATCTCCACCGGCGGCGGCGCCGAGCTGGGCTGCGTCGTCGCGCTCAAGGTGCTCGAGATCTGCGGTCGGCCGGAGGTGCGCTCGATGGTGCACTACATCTCCGACCGCTTCGGCCGCGGCCTGCGCGCGATCCAGGAGCTCTATCCCGAATGGTTCGTCGGCATCCGCCAGGACGGGGTCGTCATGGGGCTCGAGTTCGACCATCCGCAGGGTGCGAAGATCGTGATGAAGCACCTGTACGAGAACGGCGTCTGGGCGATCTTCTCGACGCTCGACCCGCGCGTGCTCCAGTTCAAGCCGGGCATCCTGCTCAGCCCCGAGCTGGTCGACGAGGTGCTCGACCGCACCGAGGTGTCGATCGGCCAGGCGCTCGCCGAGACGCGCGGCGCGCGGGCTACGGCGGGGGCGCGGTGAGCGCCGTCGCCGCCGAGCCGGCCGGCGTCCCCCGGGCGCGGATGATGCTCCAGCGCGCCCACTGGGCCGCGACGGCCTTTGCCGGCTACGACTACGAGCGCACCCACCGGATCGTCCGGGCGGTTGCCGAGGAGGCATACCGAAACGCCGAAAGGTATGCCGAGTGGGCGGTCAAGGAGACCGGCATGGGCGTCGTCGAGCACAAGCGGCGCAAGAACGAGGCGTGCTCGCGCGGCCTGCTCGAGTGGTACGGCGGCAACGACTACGTGAGCGCGCGCATCGACGCCGAGGCGAAGATCGTCGAGCTGCCCCGGCCGGCCGGCGTCGTGCTCGCGCTGACGCCCTCGACGAATCCGATCGCCACCGTCTACTTCAAGGTGCTGCTGGCGCTGATGACCCGGAACGCCGTCGTCGTCAGCCCGCACCCGATCGCCCGCGAGTCGTCGGCCGACGCCGCCCACCGGCTGGCCGCCGCCGCCGTCGAGGCGGGCGCGCCGGACGGCTGCATCCAGGCGGTCGAGGAGCCCACCATCCCGCTCATCGAGGCGCTCATGAGCGACCCGACCACCGACGTCATCCTGGCCACCGGCGGGGTCGCGGTCGTGCGGGCCGCCTACCGCTCCGGGAACCCGGCGATCGGCGTCGGCCCGGGCAACGTGCCGGCGCTCGTCGACCACACCGCCGACCTCGCCGCCGCCGCCGAGCGGCTGATGGACTCGAAGTGTTTCGACAACTCGATCCTGTGCACGAACGAGTCGTGCGCGATCGTCGAGGAGCGCTGCGCGGCGGAGTTCGAGCGCGAGCTCGGGCGCCACGGCGGCCACGTGCTTTCCGCGGAAGAGGCGGCGGCCGTGCGGGAGAAGCTCTACCCCGAGGGTCGCATACGGGTCGACCTGGCCGGCCGCGACGCGGCGCGGCTCGCAGAGGAGTGCGGCATCCGGGTGCCACCGAAGACGCGCGTGCTGGTCGCGCCGTTCTCCCTCGTCGTCCCCGAGGAGCCGCTTGCGCGCGAGAAGCTCTTTCCGCTGCTCGGCCTCGTGCGGGTGCCGGACGCCCGCCGCGGCATCGACGCCGCCTGCGCGATGCTGCGGATCGGCGGCGCCGGCCACTCGGCCGTGATCCACTCGCGCGACCCGCGCACGATCATGGCCTACGGGGCGGCGGTGCGGGTGCTGCGGGTGGCGGTGAACGTCGGCGGCAGCACCGGCTCGGCCGGCCTCGACACGAACCTCGCGCCGACCATGACGATCGGCACCGGCTTCTTCGGCCGCTCGTCGCTGGGCGAGAACCTCGAGCCGCGGCACCTGTTCAACATGACCCGGGTCGCGTATTCGTCCGACCCGTCCGAGGCGTTCGGCGACTTCGCCGGTCTCGAGCCGTGGAGCGCCGCGCCGGAGGCCGCCCCCGTCGCCGCCCCGGAGCGGGCCGTCGGCGTCGACGAGGCCCGCGACGAGATCCGCCGGATCGTGCTCGAGGAGCTGCGGGAGCTGGTGAAGCGCTGATGGCCGAGCTCCGTTCCTTCATCTTCCTCGACCAGCTCCAGCCCCAGACGATGTGCTACCTGGGGACGTGGATCCGCGGCCGCCTGCCGCGCACGAACATGGCGGCGCAGATCATCGAGATCGCTCCCGGCCTCGACATCGAGCCGCTGACCGACGTCGCGCTCAAGTCGACCGAGGTGCAGGCGGGCATCCTGGTCGTCGAGCGCCAGTTCGGCTACCTCGAGATCCACTCCCGCTCGACCGCCGAGGTGCATGCCGCAAGCAGCGCCGTGCTGCAGGCGCTCGGGGCGACCGCCGCCGACGCGACGAAGCCGCAGATCCTGGCGTCGGAGCTGATCACACGGCTCGACCACCAGCACGCCTTCCTGATCAACCGCAACAAGCTCGGCTCGATGGCGCTGCCGGGCGAGTCGCTCTTCGTGCTCGAGATGCAGCCGGCCTCGTACGCGATCCTGGCGACGAACGAGGCCGAGAAGGCGGCGCGGGTGAAGGTCGTCGACTACCGCATGATCGGCGCCACCGGCCGGGTGTACCTGGCCGGCATGGAGGCCGACGTGCGCACGGCCGGCGACGCCGCGGTGGCGGCTCTCGGAGGTGCGGTGTGAGCACG
Source organism: Gaiellales bacterium (assembly GCA_036273515.1). GTDB lineage: Bacteria > Actinomycetota > Thermoleophilia > Gaiellales > JAICJC01 > JAICJC01. The sequence continues at coordinate 135,480 of DASUHM010000044.1, read as the reverse complement.
CCCGAAGACGCCGACCTGCTGCGCAGCGTCACCCGCGAGGTGCTGGCCGACCTCCTGCCGGAGCTGCTGTCGGAGGCGCTCACGACGAACGGAAACGGCAACGGCCACGCGAACGGCGACGCGCCGGCCGCCCCGGCCGAGCCGCCCGCCGCCGTGCCGCAGGTGCCGGCCCCGCCGGTCGCCAGCGTACACCGCCCGTCGGGATGGCGGCCGCCGGCCGAATCGGACACCACCCCCGCAATTGGCACACCGCAAGGACGCCAATTGGCAGCCGCGCCGGCAACCGGCGCGCCCCGCAATTCCGCCCCTGACATCGAGGTCGTCGACCTGCGCAGCGACGCCGACCTGGACGCCTTCGTGCGCTCGCTGGTGCACCGTTTCGAGAACCCGCGCGACCGCATGGCGATCCGCTCGGGCAAGCTGCGCTTCCGGCTCGGAGCGACCGCGGCGGCCGGCGCGGCGCCGTCGGCGACGCCCACGATCCGGATCGAGCGCGGCGCCGTGACCGAGCGGGCCGTGCGCGACGCGGCCGCGCAGGGCGCGCGGCTGGTGCTCGCGCCGCGGGCGGTACTGACGCCGATGGCGCGCGATCGCGCCCGGAGCCTCGGAGTCGAGATCGAGAAGGAGCGACCATGCTGAGAGCGACCGTCACCGGCGCCGTCTGGGCGACCAAGCGGGTCGACCGGATCCCGAACGGCGCCTTCCTCGAGGTCGAGATGGACGGCGGCGGCAGCGTCGTCGCCTTCGACGTCCTCGGAAGCGGCGTCGGCGAGCGCGTCCTGGTCGCCACCGGCTCGGTCGCCTCGAGCTGGCTCGGGGGAGATCATCCGCCCATCGACGCACTGATCATCGGGTCAATCGACGAGAACGAGTAGAGGAGGAGTCATGGCACAGAACGCAATCGGGATGATCGAGACCAAGGGGTACGTGGCCGCGCTGGCCGCCGCGGACGCCATGGTCAAGGCCGCGAACGTGACGATCGTGGCCCGCGAGGAGGTCGGCGACGGCCTCGTGTCCGTCGTCATCCAGGGCGACGTCGGGGCCGTGAAAGCCGCCACGGAGTCGGGCGCCGAGACCGCCTCGAGCGTCGGCGACCTCGTGTCGGTGCACGTTATCCCGCGCCCCCACGCCGAGCTCGACAAGCACTTCGTCCACGCCACCGGCTGACCGAGGATGGAGAACGCCGCAGTCCAGCTGCGGGTCTACCTGCCGATCCCGAGCCTGGGCCGCCAGTTCGCGGCCTATCTGGGCACGCCCACGCGCGCCCGCGGGTACCCGCCGATCGAGGGCGACCACGCGCTGATCGTCGAGGTTGCGCCGGCGCTCGCGATCGAGCGGGTGACCGACCTCGCGCTGCGGTCGGTGCCCGAGATCGAGCCGGGCATCCTCTACGTCGAGCGCCAGTTCGGCGTGCTCGAGGTGCACCACCGCGACAAGGCGCTGGTCGACCGGGCCGGCGCGGCCATCCTCGAGGGGATCGGCGCGACGGCCGCGGACGCCCTGCGGCCACGTATCCTCTACGCCGACGTGATCGAGGACATCACCGACCAGCACGCGGTGATCATCAACCGCAACCGGGAGGCGTCGATGGTGCTGCCCGGCGAGACGCTGCTGGTCTACGAGGTGGTGCCGGCGCTGCACGCCGCCGTCGCGGCGAACGCGGCCGAGAAGGCCGCGCCCGACGCGACGCTCGTGACCGTCTCGATGATCGGCGCGGCTGGTCGCATCTACCTCTCCGGCGCCACCGAGAGCGTCGTCCGCGCACGCGACGCGATCACCAGCGTGCTCGAGTCGGTGGAGGGCCGTGAGCACTGACCAGGCGGCGATCGACCGCCTGGCGCAGGCCGCGCTGCCCGCATACGACCTCGACCCCGCGGCCTCGGTCGCGCTGATCAACGTCTCCGAGAACTGGACCTACCGGATCGAGGAGCCGGGCGGCCGCGCCTTCGCGCTCCGCGTCCACCGGCCGACGTACCACACCGCCGCCGAGATCGCCTCGGAGCTCGACTGGATCGACGCCCTGCGTGAGGACGGGGTGGTCGAGACCGCCCATGCCGTCGCCGGCCGCGACGGCCACCGCGTCTGCCAGGTGCGCACGGACGAGCTGGGCGAGCGCAACGTGGTGCTCTTCCACTGGCTTGCCGGTGAGATGCCCGACGCCGACGCGCACGACCTGATGCCCGGCTTCCGCACGCTCGGCGCCGTCTCGGCGCGGATGCACGGCCACGCCCGGGCCTGGGCGCCGCCGTCCGGGTTCGAGCGGTTCCGCTGGGACTACGCGACCACCCTCGGCACGAGCGGCCATTGGGGCCGGTGGCAGGACGGCCTGGGGATGGGGCCGGACGAGCTCGCGCTGCTCGGCCGCCTCGACGACACGCTGCGGCGCCGGCTGGCGGCGTACGGCCAGGGCCCCGGCCGCTTCGGGCTCGTCCATGCCGACATCCGGCTCGCGAACCTGCTGGTCGACCGCGAGCACGTGCGCGTGATCGACTTCGACGACTGCGGCTGGTCGTGGTTCATGTACGACTTCGCGACGACGGTCTCGTTCATCGAGGACCACCCCGACGTGCCCGAGCTGAAGGCCGCCTGGGTGGAGGGCTACCGCTCCGCCGCCGATCTCGATCCGGCCGACGAGGCCGAGCTCGACACGTTCGTCATGCTGCGCCGGCTGCTGCTCGTGGCCTGGATCGGCTCGCACCACCAGTTCGCCACGGAGGCGGCCGAGCTCGGCGCCGGGTTCACGGCCGGCACGTGCGCGCTCGCCGAGCGGTATCTCACGGCGCACGCCTGATCGCCGGCCGGGACGCAATTGACATCCGTGCCGAATGCCATGGACCGTAGAATGGGCCGCCCGAGAGCCGCACACCAGGAGGACTCAATGTTCACCCCACTCACCGGCCGCACCGTGCTCGTCACCGGCGGCACCAAGGGCATCGGCAAGGGCATCGCCGGCGAGTTCGCGGCCGCCGGCTGCAACGTCGCGCTGAACGGTCGCGGCGACGAGGCGGGCGAGGCCGCCGTGCGCGACCTCGAGGCCCGCGGCGGCCACGTGTCGTTCTACAAGGGCGACGTCGCGAGGGAAAACGATTGCCGGCGGATCGCGGCCGAGGTGGTCTCGCGGTACGGCGGTATCGACATCGTCTGCGCGAACGCCGGCGTCTTCCCGGACGTGAAGCTGGCGGACATGACCGAGTCCGACATCGACGAGATCTTCGCCACGAACGTGAAGGGCACGATGCTGACCGTCAAGGCGTGCCTGCCTCACCTCGAGCGCTCCGGCCACGGCCGGGTCATCCTGACGAGCTCGATCACGGGGCCCTACACCGGCTTCCCCGGCTGGTCGCACTACGGGGCGACCAAGGCTGCGCAGCTCGGCTTCCTGCGCACGGCCTGCATCGAGCTGGCGCCGAAGCGGATCACCGTGAACGCCGTGCTGCCGGGGAACGTCGAGTCCGAGGGGATGGACGAGCTCGGCCCCGAGTACCGCGCGTCGATGGAGGCGTCGATCCCGCTCGGCCGGCTGGGCTACCCGTCCGAGATCGGCGCAGCCGCGGTCTTCCTGGCCACCGACGAGGCCGGCTACATCACCGGCCAGACGATCGTCGTGGACGGCGGCCAGATCCAGCCCGAGTCGCTCGCGGCGCTGCAGGCCGCGCAGTAGAGGCCGGCAGCCGTGACCGAGCCCGTCCCCGGACTGCCCGCCGCCTTCGCTCCGCTCGGGCCGGCGGCGGCGGGGCTGCGCGACCGCCTGGCCGGCGAGATCGAGGCCGGGTCGCCCGGCCCGGGCGAGCGCCTGGGGGCCGAGCGCGAGCTCGCCGCCCGGCTCGGGGTGAGCCGGTCGACCCTGCGCGCGGCCCTCGACGCGCTCGAGACGGCGGGCGTCGTCCACCGCGTGCGCGGCCGCTCGGGCGGGATCTTCGTCTCGGAGCGGCGGGTCGAGCGCGACCTGACGAGCCTCACCAGCCTGCCCGCGTACATGCGCCGGCAGGGCTTCCAGTCCGGCGCGCGGGTGCTCTCGACGGCGACGGTCGGCGCGGACGCCGAGACGGCCGCCGCGCTCGGCGTGCCCGGGGGAGCGCTCGTGCTCGAGGTCGTCCGCGTGCGCCTGGCCGACGAGCAGCCGATCTCGCTCGAGCGGGCCCGGTTCCCGGCCGAGCGCTTCCCCGGGCTGCTCGACCGCTCGCTCTCGGGGTCGCTGTACGAGCTGCTCGAGTCCGGCTACGGCCTGCGGCCGAGCGAGGCGGAGGAGCGCGTCGAGGTGGTCGGCGCGACCGCAGCCGAGGCCCGCGTGCTCGAGGTGCGGGCCGGCGCGCCGCTGGTGGCGATCGCGCGCACCGCCTGGTCGGAGGACGGCCGCCCGTTCGAGCGCTCGAACGACCTCTTCCGCGCCGACCGCGTGCGCATCGTCGTCCGCGTGCGCACGCGCGACCCGCACACGCTGGGGAGCGCGGTCGAGGTCGTCCGCTGACCGGCTGAATAACGGTTTGGCCCCCGTCGCGTTCGTGCTCATCACCGTGGCTCTGTCGCCAGCGCGTCGAGGGTGCAATGGTCGTCGCCGCACAGAAGCGGCAGGTTCGACGCCAGGTTTCGCTCTGCTCCGGTGCGTACGTGACCGCGCAGCACCCGCCGGACACCACGCTGCTCGGAGGCGGGGATCGACTTCGATGTGAACCACTCTCGAGTGGGGCGATCCTGGGGCTGGTCTGGGGTGTCGGCGGGTCGGAAAGACACTGCGGTGAGACGAAGCTTCGGATGCTGCTCTTGGGCTCGGCAATCCGAACGATGGACGACATCCAGCAGCAACGCTCGCCCCTGTATGGGCGGATCGGCCTATCGCTGATGATGCACCCCTTCCGCCCGCACGAGGCCGCGCTGATGCTGCCCAAGCTGACGCCCTCCGACCGGGCACTGGTGCACGGCCTGGTTGGAGGCGTGCCGCTCGACCTCAGCTGGTGGGATCAGGCGGCGTCGGTGCGCTCCAACCTCAAACGGCTGGTGACGACGCCCGGAGGCCAGCTGCTGACGGTGATCGATGCCGTCTGCCTGCAAGGCCGGCGGCGGGTGCCGGCGGGCGCCGGCGAGGCGAAGTGGGCGCGCTGGGTCGACGGGGCGCGTCAGACCGGGAAGCTGCGCGCAAAGGCAGACGAACTGCCGGGGATCAACGCCGCCGAGGATGTCGAGCTGATCCTGTGCGCGCGGGAGGAGGGGCGGGCGCTGCCCGACGGTGTGCGGGCGGTCACCGCCGCTGACATCTACCCGTCCCGGTGACCCACACGCCGGGGAGGCTACGCAGGTGGTAGGTTCTCAGCGCTCGGCGCCGAGGTAGCGCGCCCGCCTCTCCGTGAGGAAGGTCGGGTCAGACCCTCTTGTTCACGCGGAGTCGCGCGCCAGGCCGCCTGCGAGCGGCCCACGCAGCACGACCGGCCGATCCGGCAGAGGGCCCGGTCGAGCGCGCGCAGGAAGCGGGCGGCGGTCGCCACGCGGTCACGGTACCGCAAGTGGAATACTGACCGGCGATGGCCGAGCACCTCATCACCCGCGACGCGCCCACCCACCGCCGCTGGGAGGTCGACCAGGAGCCCGTCGTACGGATCCAGCCCGGCGACGTGGTCACGGCCGAGACCGACGACTTCGCCGGCGGCCAGATCACGCGCGACTCGACGGCCGCCGACCTGCCCAAGCTCGACTTCGAGCTGATCTACCCGCTGGCCGGCCCGATCTATGTCGCGGGCGCCGAGCCCGGCGACGCGGTCGCGATCGAGTTCCTCGAGTTCGAGCTGCCCGAGTGGGGCTGGGCCTGCATCATCCCGGGCTTCGGACTGCTGCCGCCGGGCGAGTTCACCGAGCCCTACATCAAGTTCTTCGACCTCACCGGCGGCGATGAGATGGACTTCGCGCCCGGCGTGCGGCTGCCGATCGAGCCCTTCTGCGGCACGACCGGCGTGCCCGGCGTCGGCATGCACGGCGTGCCGATCCCGCCGCCGCACGCGGGCGGCGGCAACATCGACTGCCGCCACCTGACGAAGGGAACGACGCTCTACCTGCCCGTCGGCGTGCCGGGCGCGCTCGTCTCGCTGGGCGACGCCCATGCCGCCCAGGGCGACGGCGAGGTGGCCATCTCCGGCGTCGAGTGCGCGATGCGAACGACGATCCGGATCACGGTCGAGCCGGGCATGAACCTGCGCGCGCCGGCGCTGCGGCGGCGGCCCGGGTCGCTCACACCGCGGGTCGATGCCGGCGGCTGGTTTGCGACCACCGGCGTCGAGCCCGACCTGATGGAGGCGTCCCGCGCGGCCGTCCGGGGGATGATCGAGCACCTGGTCTCGCAGCGCGGCCTGTCACGTGAGGACGCTTACATGTTGTGCTCGCTTGCGGGCGATTTGAAGGTCACCGAGGTCGTGGATGCGCCAAACTGGATGGTGGGCTGCTTCATGCCCGACGCAGTGTTCACCTGACCAGGAGGTCGCGGGATGCACGACGTGGCGATGAGAGAGTCGCTGGAGCGGCTGGCGGAGCACGACGGCGGCAGGAGGCTTCTCCAGCTCGCCCTGCGCAGCATCGAGCGTGGCGACCATGAGCTCGTCTCCGGTTGCTGGACGCAGAGGGGCGACGCGGGCTGCCTGTTCCAGCACGCCTACTGGCAGGGCGTCGAGGAGGGTGTCTTCGCCGACGACGGCCGCGCCCGTGTCTGGGTCACCGGCGTCGCTGGGCCGCAGGGCTACCACCGGGTGATCGATGTGATCGCCGCCTTCGACCGGCTCGCGCGGGCGGAGTACGCGGTCGAGCAGCGCCGCTTCGGACCGCCCGAGCTCGACCGCGAGGCCTGGCGTGCGCGCGTCACCTCGCTGCTCGTCGAGGTGCTCGGTGCCGGGGGCGATCGCGCCGGCGCCGGCGCCCGCGCGCCCGTCACCGCCTAGTCCTCCACGCAGGGCTTGACCCGCCCGCGGCGTAAATGGTACAAACGGCTCCATAGCTGTCTGACAACTTTCGGGGCGCGCCCCGCCCCGAGCATCGAGAGGGAGGTGGTCGAATGAGCAGTGAAGGTGGAGGCATGCACGAGCATCACGAAGGCATGCTTCCGGTGGTCGACAGCGTCGATGTCTCGACGCGCAGCGACGTCCACAAGCTGCACGGCGGCGCGATCGGTCTGTGGGGTGTGCTCTTCCTGACCGTGACCGGGTCGGCGCCGATCTCGGCGATGCTCTTCAACACGCCGATCTCGATGGGATTCGGCAACGGGCTCGGCACGCCGGCCGGGTTCCTCGTCGCCACGATCGTGCTGACCATCTTCTCGGTCGGCTACGTGGCCATGGCCCGCAAGGTCACCGCTGCGGGCGGCTTCTACAGCTTCATCAGCCACGGGCTCAACCGCGAGCTGGGCATGGCATCCGGCCTCGCGATGGTCGTCGCCTATTCCGTGTTCGAGGTGTCGCTCATCGGCGGGTTCGCCTACTTCGCGAGCCTCAAGCTGAACCAGTACGGCTATCACCCCAACTGGTTCTGGCCGGCCCTCTTCATGATCGTCCTGATCTCGGTGCTCGCCTACTTCGACGTGCACATCTCGGCCCGCGTGCTCGGGGCCGCGCTGCTCGGCGAGATCTTCTTCCTGGTCGTGTTCGACCTGGTCGTCTTCCTGCACGGCGGACACAACGTGCAGGCGGGCGCGATCAACCCGCTCAACGCGTTCAAGAGCCTTCCGGCAAGCGGGAGCGGCAAGACCGCCGTCGCGGCCGGCGCGGCCGGCATCGGCATCTTCTTCGCCTTCTGGTCGTGGGTCGGCTTCGAGATGGCCCCGAACTACGGCGAGGAATCGAAGAACCCGAAGAAGATCGTCCCCCGCGCCATGTACATCTCGGTGATCGGGCTGGGGATCTTCTACACGATCACCTCGTGGGCCGCGATCTCCGGCTACCACAGCACACAGGAGGCGGCGTTCGTCGCCCAGAACAACTCGGCCGACTTCTTCTTCATCCCGGCCAAGGAATTCGGCAACGAGTTCCTGAAGGACGCCCTGAGCTGGTTCATCATCACGGGCTCCTTCGCCTGCGGCATGGCGTTCCACAACACGACCGCGCGGTACCTGTACTCGCTCGGCCGTGAGCGCGTCCTGCCCACGGCGCTCGGGCGCACCCACCCGAAGCACCGCAGCCCGTACATCGCGTCGATCGTCCAGTCCGTCGTCGCCCTGATCATCGTGCTGCTGTTCGTGTGGCGGGCGAGCACGGGTGGCCAGGACGCGGCATTCTCGGTCGCCTACCTGCAGGTGTACGGCCTGATGGCCGTGATGGGGGTCGTCTCGATCCTCGCCATCCAGGCGCTCGTGTCGATCGCGATCCTGAACTACTTCCGCACGCATCACGCCGCCGACCACCACTGGTGGACGACGACGACGGCGCCGATCATCGCCGCCGTGACCCAGGCCTACGTGCTCTACCTGGCCATCGACAACCTCACGTTCCTGGGAGCCGGCTACTGGTACGCCAAGTGGCTGTGCTGGCTCGACCTGGCGATCTTCATCGGAGGCATCGCCTACGCCCTGTACGTGAAGTCGAACGACCGGGCCAAGTACGAGACCATCGGCCGCCTCGTCAACGAGGGGCTCGACAGCGCTGCATGACCCTCCGCAGGCGGGAGGTGTGGGGGCTTCGGCCCCTACACCACCGCCGCGGCGGCGTCGAGCGCGCAGCGCAGCTGGTCGTCGAGCGAGCCGCCCGAGACGAGGACGCCGTCCAGCGCGGCGGTGCCGATCGTGAAGGCCCACACGCCCCGCTCGTTGAGCGCCTGGATGCGCGCGGGCGAGTCGACGGAGCCGGCCGCGATCACCGGCAGAGAGGTGGCGCCGACGACGGCCTCGACCAGGGCGTTCACGTCCTTGTCGTAGCGGTAGGCGAGCAGGTTGATGCCGTCGACGCCGAGGGCCTCGGCGCGGCGGGCGTCTTCGGCGATCTCGTCGATGGAGCCGCGCAGCAGGCAGGGGTGGCCGACGATCTGGCCGACGTAGGGGAAGAACCTGATGCCGGTGCCGGCGATGATCTCCTGCACCGGCTCGATCAGCGTCCCGCCGATCAGGTAGTCCGGGCCGATCTCGGCGGCGGCGCGGGCCGACGTGAGCGTGTCCTCGGGCGTCTCGGACACGACCTCGAGGTGCGTCGTGTGGCCGTTGCTGCGGATGTCGTCCATGAGCGCGGAGAGCTCGTCGCGGGGCAGGCCGACGTCCTTGCAGCCGACGTGGGTCACGCCGCTTCCGGCGATCGAGGCGTAGACGGCGCGGGCGTCGGTCAGCGTCAGGTCGTCCCGCGTGAGCATGAAGATGAACTCGATCACCAGATCCTCCAAGTTGTCGGACAAGTCGGTATGATACGCGCTCCAAGAGTACGACGTGCGACCACGGGAGGGTGGGGACTTGCGAGCAGCGATCTGGGACGGCCCGGGCACGATGTCGGTGGGCACGGTGCCCGACGCCCGCTGCGCCGACGGCGGCGTCCTCCTGCGCGTCACCGCGTGCGGCATCTGCGGCACCGACGTGCGCACCTTCTACAACGGCGACCGCCGCATCTCGCCGCCGTGGGTGCTCGGCCACGAGATCAGCGGCGAGCTGATCGAGATCGGCTCCGGCGCGGCCGACGAGATCGCCGCCGCGGGCCTCGAGATCGGCGACCACGTGCACTGCATCTCGACGCTCTGGTGCGGGCGCTGCCGCCTGTGCCGCAGCGGAAACGAGCACCTGTGCGGGAACGGCGGCCTGATGGGCTTCGACTACCAGGGCGCGTACGCCGAGCTGGTCGCGATCCCCGAGGTCGCGCTCAAGAACCTCTTCCGCATCCCCGAGGGCCTCTCCGACGCGCACGCCACGTTCACCGACCCGCTCTCCGACGCGATCTGCGGCCACAAGGACATCTCGGTCGGCCTCGACGACACCGTCGCCGTGATCGGCGCCGGCCCGGTGGGGACGGCGCATGCCGCCATCGCCCGGCTCGAGGGCGCCGGCCAGGTGCTGCTGGTCGAGACCGCCGCGGCCCGGCTCGAGCTGGCCCGCGAGATCCTCGGCGACGAGCGCATGGCATACGTCGACTCGTCGAGCGCCGACGGCCTGGCCGCCGTGCGTGCGGCGACGGACGACATCGGCGCCGACGTCGTCATCGTCGCCTGCTCGAACGACAAGGCCCAGGAGCAGGCGATGGAGATGGCAGCGCCGCGCGGCCGCGTGCTCTTCTTCGGCGGCCTGCCGAAGGGCACGACCCACATCAACTTCCCCTCGAACGTGCTGCACTACCGCGAGGTGCAGGTGCATGGCTCCTACGCCTCGCGCCACCGCGACCAGGTGCACGCGCTCGACATGCTGGCCGACGACATCGGCGGCCTGCGCGCCGTCGTCTCGGACGTCGTCGATCTCGACAACGCACCGGCCGCGTTCGGGCGCATCCGCGCCGGTGAGGTGCTCAAGGTCGTGGTGGAGCCGTAGGATCCCCGGCGTGACGACGCTCAACCGCCGCTCGCTGCGCCACTCGATCGCCGACGGGCTGCGCGAGCGGGTGGTGGCGGGCGAGTTCGGCCCCGGCGACCGCCTCCCCGGCGAGCCCGAGCTGGCCCGCAGCCTGGGCGTGTCGCGCAGCTCGCTGCGGGCGGCGATCGCGCTGCTCGAGGAGGACGGCCTCCTGCGCCGGCTGCACGGGTCGGGCACCTACGTCACCGACCGGCCGCTGATGCGGAACGATCTCAGCCGCAACTTCGGCGTCTCGTCGATGATCGCGGGGATGGGTCTCGAGCCGGGGACGGTCGACGAGACCTGCGCCGCCGAGCCGGCGTCGCCCGAGGTCGCGGCGGCGCTCGGGATCGAGGTCGGCGAGCCGACGAGCATGCTGCGCCGCGTGCGCACCGCCGGCGGGCGCCGGGTCGTGGACGAGACCGACTGGTGCCGCAGCGACCTGCTCTCGCCGCCGGCGATGGCGGCCGCCGCCCAGGGCTCGGTCTACGCCGCGCTGGCCGAACGGGGGGCGACGGTGCACCACGGCGTCGCCACGATCACGCCGGACATGGCGATGGGCGACGTGGCGCTGCGCCTGGGCGTGCCCCGGGGCACGCTGCTCCTGACGCTCTGGCAGGTCGACAGCACGGCCGACGGTGCCGTCGCGATGGTCTCGCGCGAGCACCACGTGGCCGACGCCTTCGAGATCTCGGTGTACCGGCGCGGCCCCGGCGACGGCGAGGAGACGAGGTGAGCGACGCCGATCTGGTCGTCGGCGTCGACGTGGGCTCGCAGGGCACCTGCGCGCAGGCGATCGCGGCCGACGGCACCCACGTCGCCACGAGCTACATCCCCCACACGCTCTCCTACCCGCACCCGGGCTGGGCCGAGCAGGACGCCCGCGAGTGGCTCGGGGCGGTCGCCCAGGCGCTGCTCGAGATCCGCCGCGAGGTCGGCACCCGGCCGTTGCGGGCGATCTCGTTCGGCTCCCAGCTCGACGGGATGGTGCCGGCCGACGCCTCCGGCGAGCCGCTCGGCCCGGCCCTGATCTGGATGGACCGGCGGGCGGGACCCGAGTGCGCCGCCGCGGCGGAGCGGATCGACCCCGAGCGCCTGCGCGCGCTCACCGGCTGCAACATCGACCCCGGCCACGTGGCGGCCAAGATCGCCTGGCTGGCGGGCAACCGCCCCGACCAGCACCGGGCCGCGCGGTGGTTCCTGCTGCCGGGGTCGTTCGTGGCCTGGCGGGCCGCCGGCGAGGTGGCCGTCGACCCCTCCAACGCGTCGTCGTCGATGCTGCTCGACGTCGAGACCGGGGACTGGTCGGAGGAGGCGTGCGCCGCCTTCGGAATCGATCCCGGCTCGCTCGCCCCGGTGCGCGCGGCCGACTCGGTGCTCGGGCCGGTCGCGCCGTGGCTGCGCGAGGCGGCCGGGCTTGACGCCTCGACGCTGGTCGTGCTCGGCTGCGGCGACGAGATGGCGGCGACCCTCGGCGCGGGCGTCGTCGAGCCCGGCGCCGTGTGTGACGTCATGGGCACGGCCGAGCCGGTGTGCGCCGTCGCGCCGGGGCCGGCGCTCGACCCGGACGGCGTCACCGAGCTGCACCCGCACGCCGACCCCGGCGGCTGGCTGCTCGAGAACCCGGGCTGGCTCTCCGGCGGCGCCTACCGCTGGTTTCGCGACGAGCTCGGCTCGGTCGAGGCGGCGCGGTCGGCGGCCACCGGCACGGACGTGTACGAGCTCCTGAACGATCTCGCCGAGGCCGTGCCCGCCGGGGCCGGCGGCGTCCTCTGGGTGCCCGCCCTGGCCGGCGCGATGGCGCCGGAGTGGAACGCCGACGCCCGGGCCGGATGGTTCGGGCTCACCGCCGCCCACGGCCGCGCGCACCTGGCCCGGGCGCTGCTCGAGGGCAATGCCTATGCCCTGCGCGACGTGCTCGAGGCGATGGGCGCGGCCGGCCTCGAGCCGACCGAGCTCGTCTGCGTCGCCGGCGGCGCCCGCGGCGGCCTTCTGCGCCAGATCCGGGCCGACGTGACCGGCCTCCCGGTCACCCGCCCGTACGACGTCGAGACGACCGCCCGCGGCGCGGCGATGCTGGCCGCGTCCGGCGCCGGCCTGCATCCCGACGCCCGCACGGCCAGCCTGACGATGGCCGGGCCGCGCGTCGAGCCCGCCCTCCCCGACCCGGAGCGGCGCGCGCTCTACGACGACCTGCACGCGCGGCACCGGGCGCTCTACGAGGCGCTCAAGCCCCTCTTCTAGGAGGACACATGGACACGCACTCCGTCGACGCGGCCCTGGCCGAGCTGACCCGCTTCCCGCTCCTCGACGCGCTCTACGGCCGCCGGTCGCGACGCTTCCCGATGGGCGGCGCCATACCGGACGGCCCGCTCGCCTACACCTCGAACCACGATCACGTCCCGCTCACCGAGCTCGAGACGCTGCTCATCCTGACGGCGATGGCCGGCACGACCGGCTGGCATTACGGCATCACCCGCCACGCCCGCTACGCGCCCCACTTCGCCAACTACAACGGCGCCGCCGCCGGCCGCACGATCCCCTCGGCGGCCGGATTCCACACGAGCGAGCTCTTCTACACCGACGACTCGGGTCTCTACTACTTCCCGACCCGCGACGCGGGCGCGCTGGTCGACCCGGCCGAGGAGGAGATCACGCCGGCCCTCATGATCGAGCGCCACCGCGACCGGATCGTGAAGCTCTCCGACGAGCGCCTCTACCTGCCCCGGGAGGAGCCCTATCTCGAGGGGCACAACACGTGGATCGCGAACGAGCCCGGCTCGCTGCTCGCGATCCCCGTCGCCGACATCGCCCAGCACCACATCGCCAACATCTGCTTCTTCACCCAGAACGGGTTCTGCCTGACCGACGACATCAACGGCCGTCCGATCCCGGGGATCGAGCGGTTCGCCGGGCTCGTGGACACGGCCCAGCCGGTGCCGCTCTCGTTCGTCGAGCAGTACTCGCTGACCGAGGCCACGGCCGAGCTGATGGTGTCGAGCTACAACGGCGCCCTGCTGCTCCAGGCGATGGGCCTCGGCGGCTGGTCGTACGACGGCATCGAGCACATGGCGCTCCTCGGCGCAGCGGGCGAGGCCGAGGTTCCCGGGCTCGGCTTCCGCTACGACACCGACCCGCGCTGGGGCACGCCCAACCCGACCGGGCGCACCGACGGCACCTTCCACGCCTTCTGCCCGCCGCACTTCCCGACGATGGCGGCCGCGGTCGAGGCGTTCGCCGAGCGCAAGTTCGGCCGCGGCGGGCCGTACCACCCCGACACGCCGGGCGCATGGAGCGAGTCGGCGGCGATCCGGGCCTCGGCGGAGCCGTATTCGGACGAGTTCAAGGCGTGCGTGACGCTGCAGTGCGACTACACGATCGACACGTGGGGCAAGTTCCCCGGCACCGTGCCGAGCGTGTGGGTGATGAACGTGCTCCAGGCGCAGCACCTCGATCTGGACTTCTACGACCGCTTCTTCCGCCCGGGCGCCGTGCTCGACACGCACCGCCGTCACTTCGAGGTCTGGCACGCAGACTGAACCCGGGGCCTGGCCTCGAACGGAGTAGAGTCGGGCCCGTGGAGGGCACGGCGATCGCGCGCGTCGAGGTCTACGGCTACGAGCTGACGTATGTCGGCGAGGAGTACGTGATGTCGGGCGGGCGCTCGATCGCCTCGCTGGCCTCGACCGTGGTGCGCGTCCTGACCGCGGACGGCGTCGAGGGCTTCGGCGAGACCTGCCCGCTCGGCAGCACGTATCTGGCCGCCCATGCCGAGGGCGCCCGCGCGGCGCTGCGCGAGCTGGCCCCGGCGGTGGTCGGCGCCGACCCGGCCGAGTTCCTCGCCGTCGGCGACCGCATGGACGCCGTCCTCACCGGCCACGAGTACGCCAAGAGCGCCATCGACGTCGCCTGCTGGGACGCGGCCGCGCGCGCCCGGGGCGTGTCGGTGACGACGCTCCTCGGCGGGCTGCGCAACGAGTCGTACCCGCTCTACGTCGCCATCCCGCTCGGCGATCCGAGCGCGATGGCCGAGCACGTGACGGCGCTTCGGGCGGAGGGCATCACCCGGTTCCAGCTGAAGGTCGGGGACAGTCCCCGCGTCGATGCCGACCGCGTCCGCGCGGTGCTGGCCCGGTGCGGCCACGACGACGTCGTCATCGCCGACGCCAACGGGCGCTACACGACCCAGGAGGGCGTGGCCGCCGTGGGTATGCTGGCCGGCCTCGACCGCGTCTACATCGAGCAGCCCTGCCCGACCCTCGAGGCGTGTCGATACGTGCGCGAGCGCTCGGCCCTCCCGTTCGTCCTCGACGAGTGCATCTCCGACGCCCCGTCGCTCGTGCGCGCGCACGAGGCGCGGGCGATGGAGGCGTTCAACCTCAAGGTCTCGAAGGTCGGCGGGCTCACCAAAGCTCGCCAGATGCGCGACCTGGCCGACGCGCTCGGCCTCGCGGTCACGATCGAGGACACCTGGGGCGGCGATCTCGTAACGGCCGCCGTCTCGCACCTTGCGGCGAGCACGAGGGCGCGTACGCTGTTCACGGTGTCGTTCATGAACGACTGGACGAACGAGCACGTCGCGGGGTACGAGCCCCGCTCGTCGGGTGGGCGCGGGTCGGCGCCCACCGGCCCCGGGCTGGGGGTCGAGGTGGATCTGGGCAGGTTGGGGGCGCCACTCTGGAGCACTGCGGAATGACGTGAGCGGCCCCCCGAGCCTCAGCTTGCGCGAGGTTGCCGACCGTGCCGGAGTGGCGATGTCGTCGGTCTCGCGTGTCCTGTCGGGGCATCCGGACGTGAGCGTGGCGATGCGCGCGCGGGTGATGGCCGTCGTGGACGAGCTGGGGTACGAGCCGAACATGCTCGCCGCCAGCCTGCGGCGGGGCTCGACCATGACCGTCGCCGCCGTCGTGCGCGACGTCTCCTCGCCGTTCTACGCGGCGATGGCGCTGGCCGCCGAGAGCGCTCTGCGCAAGGCCGGCTACGCGATGCTCGTCACGAGCTCGCAGGGCTCCTCGGAGCTCGACGCGGCCCAGGTGAGCCAGTTCCGCCGCCGGAAGGTGGACGGGCTGCTGCTCTCGGTCGCCGACGAGTCCGACCCGGCGACGCTGACGGAGGTGGGGCGGCTGCAGGCGCCGGTGGTGCTGGTCGACTGCGAGCTCGCCGGGGTGACGGGCACGAGTGCGGTGCTGTGCGACCACGCGGGTGGGATCGAGCGGGTGGTGGAGCAGCTGCGCGGCCTCGGCCATCGCCGGGTCGCGCTCGTCGCGGGCCGGGTGGCGTCGCGGCCCGCCCGCGAGCTCGTCCGGGCGTTCGAGGCGACGTGCGCCTGGCTCTCGATTGCCGGTGTCGTCGAGCGCGACGTCGTCGATCCGGCCGGGGCGGAGGCGGCGACGGCGCGGATGCTGCAAAGCCGGCCCACCGCGGTCATCTCCGGCTCGGCGGCGATCCTGCCGGGCGTCCTCCACGCCGCCCGCGCGGCCGGGCTGCGCGTGCCGGCCGACCTCTCGGTTGTGACGTTCGACGACGCGCCCCTGCTCGAGGCGGTGGAGCCGCCGATCGCCGCCTTCGACCGCGACCCGGTGGCGGTCGGCCGCGAGGCCGCGCGCCTGCTGCTGGCCCGCATCGACGGCGGGCCGCCGGAAACGTCGTCTGTCGCGATCCAGTTCACGCCCCGGGCCAGCTGCGCGCCGGCCCCGGGCGTCTAGCTCCCGGCGAAGAGCAGCGCGTCGAGGCCGCGCACGAGCCCGGCCCGCTCGCGGACGCGGCGGGCTGCCAGCAGCGAGCCGGCGACGAAGATGCCCGGATCGCCCTGCTCGTCGTGGCGCAGGATCAGCCGCTCGCCGGGCAGCCCGAACACGACCTCGACGGCGGGATTCGATCCCGCCAGCCGCACCGAGTGCACCCGCGCTCCGCCGATCTCGGCGCCACGCGCCTCGGGCGGGCCGACCGGCTCCGCCACGGCCGGGGTGGGCTCGCCCTCGCGGGCGTGCGCGAGCAGCTCGGCCAGCTCGCGGGCGGTGCCGCTGGGGGCGTCCGGCTTCGTTGCCGATCCGTACTCGATGATCTCCCAGTCGGGCACGTGGCGGGCCGCGAAGCGGGCCAGGTGCTGCATGAGCGCCGCCGTCAGCGAGAAGTTGCCGGTCGCCGCGCCGACTTGGGCGACGCGTGCGGCCGCGTCGATGCGCTCGAAGTCGGCGTCGGTGAGCCCGGTCGTCCCGATCACGACTGGCACGCCGCGCTCGAGCGCGAGGTCGACGTGCGTGCGGACGACGGTGGGGTGGGTGTAGTCGATCAGCACGTCGGGCCGGCGGTCGAGCGCGGCGGCGAGGTCTTCCTCGACGGCCACGCCCAGCGGCCGTCCCAGCACCAGCTCGCCGGCGTCGCGACCGGCGTCGCGGCGGGCGACGGCCGAGTGCAGCCGGAAGCCGTCGGCGGCGACGACCCCGGCGACCAGCTCGCGGCCGACACCGCCCAGGGCGCCGGAGATGCACACATCGATGTCGCCCGTCACGGCCGCGGAGGGTACCGCGGATGTGTCCGGTCTCCGCGCGCCCAGGGCGGAGAACCCGTACACTCGGGGGCATGCTGAGCGTGCAGGCCCCGCCGCTCGCGCAAACAGATGCGCGGCCGGCGATCGTCCGCGTGGCCTGTCCGCGGTCGCGCCCGGCGGCGGAGTGCGGGTACCTGCGCGTGCCGCTCGACCGGCGTCACCCGGACGGCCGCAAGATCAGGATCTACTTCGAGCGCTACCTCCGCACGGACCGGGCCCAGCCGCAGACCTCGACGGTGCTCTCGATCGAGGGCGGCCCCGGGTTCTCGACCACCGCCGACCGGGCGGCCCGGCTGCAGCTGTGGCGGCCGATCTCGGCCCACCGCGACCTGCTCCTCGTCGACCTGCGGGGAACGGGGCGGTCGGGGGCGCTCAACTGTCCGGCCTTCCGGCGCCACATCCTGCCCTACGTCGTTCGCGCGGGCCGCTGCGCCGCCCAGCTCGGGCCGAAGCGCGACTTCTACGACACCTCGCAGTCCGTGCAGGACCTGCGGGCGGTCGTCGCCGCTCTCGGCATCGGCCGGCTCGACGTCTACGGCGACTCCTACGGCTCCTACGCGGCCCAGGCGTTCGCGATCCGCTACCCGGGCCTCCTGCGCTCGCTCGTCCTCGACGGTACCTACCAGCTGCCGGGCTCCGACCCCGCGCTGTCCGACATCGCGGGGAGCACCCAGAGCTCGCTGCGGCTCGCCTGCGAGCGCCGGCCCGGCTGTCCGGCGGGGCGCCATCCGCTGGCTCTGCTCGGCAGGCTCCTGCGCCAGGTGCGCCGCCACCCGATCGTGGGCGTCGCGCCCGACGCCGACGGGACGATGACCCAGGTGAGGGCCGACCCGGACACGCTCGGCCAGCTCGTCCAGTCCGGCTTCTACTACCAGGGCGTCTGGCGCGACATCTTCGCCGCGACCCGCTCGGCCTTCGCCGGCGACACCCGGCCGCTGCTGCGCCTGGTGGCCGAGACCGAGACGCTGGACGGGCCCAACGGCGACCCGCGCGAGTTCACCGAGTCGCTCTACCTGTCGGTCATCTGCCACGACTATCCGGAGCTCTGGCCGGCGGGGACGCCGGTCTCACAGCGCGAGGGGCTCGTCCGCTCGGCACTCGCCTCGTACCCGCCGGGCACGTTCGCCCCGTTCACGGCGAAGGAGTGGACCGGGCTCGACTACGAGGGCGCCCTCGCCTGCCTGAACTGGCCGCCGGCCGCGTTCCCCGACCCACCGGTGTCGCCGGCGGCGCCGTACCCGCACGTGCCGACGCTGATCCTGAACGGCGACCTGGACAACATCACGCCGATCGCCGACGCCCGCGTCGTGGCGTCGCGGTTCCCCGACAGCACGCTCGTCGTCATGCAGAACAGCGGCCACGTGACGGCATTGCTCGACCAGAACGACTGCGCATCCGTGCTCTATGAGCGCTTCGTCAGCGACCTCAGTCCCGGCGACACGTCCTGCGCGCACCGCACGCCCGAGGTGCGCGTGGTGCCGAAGTTCCCACTCTCGCTGTCGGGGATGGCGCCGGCGCTGCCTTCACCCGGCGACGAGTCGACGCTGCGCGACCGCCGCATCGCGGCCGCGAGCGCCGCCGCGGTGGCCGATGTGCTGCAGCGATGGTGGGCGAACCTGAGCGGCAGCGGGGCCGGCCTGCGCGGCGGCACCTGGTCGTACTCGGGCGGGAACCTGACGACGTTCGCCCTGCACGACGTCGCCTTCGTGCCCGGCGTGAACGTGAGCGGCACCGTCCGCTGGAACTACTCGACGGGCCGCGTGCGCGCGGCCGTCGTGACCCGTGCCGGCGCCAGGGTGGAGCGGTTGCGGATGGCGTGGTCGCTGCAGGTCCGCGCCGCCCGCGGCCGTCTCGTCGGCAGCGCGGGCGGACGCGCGCTGCGGCTGCACATGCTCGCGCCGTAGCGGGTCTGGCTCGCGCCCGCGGTACCGTCCACCACGTGGAAGGAGCCGGACAGGTCGGCATCGGACGGCCGGCGACCGAGCGCTCGTTCTCCGATGCCGATCGTCGGCGCATCGCGGAGGACGGCTGCATCATTCGCGGTCTGGTCGGATCGACGATCCACGGGCTGATGCTGGAGGGGCAGGACGATCGCGACGAGATGGCCGTGGCGATCGAGCCGCCCGAGGCGGCGGTCGGCCTGGTCGGCTTCGAGCACTGGGTGTACCGCACCAAGCCCGAAGGCGTCCGCTCCGGTCCCGGCGACCTCGACCTGACCACCTACTCGCTTCGGAAGTACGCGCGCCTTGCCGCGGCCGGCAACCCGACCATCCTGCTCTTGCTGTTCGTCCCGCCCGAGCATCTCGTCATCCAGACCAAGCTCGGTGAGGGCCTGCAGGCGCTGGCGCCGGCATTCGCCAGCACCCGCGGCGTGGTCAAGTTCCTGGGCTACATGAACAACCAGCGCGAGCGACTCGCCGGCTCTCGTGGGCAAATGCGCGTCAACCGGCCCGAGCTGATCGCCGCCCACGGCTGGGACGTCAAGTACGGCATGCACGCATTGCGACTCGCGCATCAGGGCCTCGAGTACGCGCAGACCGGACGGCTCACGCTGCCGATGCCCGAGCCGGCTCGAAGCCGTGTGTTCGCCGTCCGGCGTGGCGACGTCGCCCAAGCGGACGTGCTCGGGGAGATCGCGGAGCTCGAATCGCAGACGCGCGCCGCCGTCGCGCACACCGGCCTGCCGGAGCGGCCCGACACGGCCGCCATCAACCGGTACCTTGTCCGCGCCTATCAGAGCGCATGGAGCGAGGGACGATGCGCACAGCTCGACGGACCACGGTGAGCTCCGGCCCTCGCCGTGAATACAAGGGGTCTGACCCCGTGTATTCAGGCAGGGGGATGGAGAACTCGAGCGTCGTCCCCTGCCCGGGCGCGGAGTGACCTGGAGGGCGCCGCCCGCGGCGCGCAGGCGCTCGTGCATCGTTTCCAGGCCGATGTTCATGGCCCGGCGCGAGCGACGCTGGTTCGTGCGGAGCCCACGGCCGTCGTCCGCCCCGCGGCCGGTCAGCGAGCCGCGCCGCTCGCCCAGGCATCGCGGCGCCGCCGTTGGGGCGTGTCATGTCTCACGGCCCCGCCGGCGTCGCAATCACCCGGATCGGGGGCTCCCGGCGGCAGGCAGGCCACGCACGGGCGGCCGCCGTCGCCGCTCCACCGCTCCCGGATGCGGCCGGCGGACATCCCACGCGAGGCCGGTCCGCTCGAGCCCGCGGATCACGAGCCCGGTGACGTCCGGCCCCGAGCCCATGCCGTGGTAGGCGGCCGCGGGGAAGGCGTGATGGTTGTTGTGCCATCCCTCCCCGAAGGCAAGAACCGCGATCAGGCGGTTGTTGCGGCTCTCGTCGCCGGTCGCGAACGGCTGGGATCCGAACGCGTGGCAGATCGAGTTCACCGCGAACATGGAGTGGTTGTGGATCGCGATGCGCACGATCCCGCCCCACAGCAGCCCGCGCCATCCGTCGATCAGGGCCGGCACCGCCAGCCCGAGCGCCAGCCACAGCACCGACGTGCGCTCGATCGCCATCACCACCGGGTCGTCCATCAGCCGGCGGCAGTAGCGCTCGCGCTTCGCCGGGCTGACCGAGAAGATCCAGCCGACGTGCGCGTGCAGCAGGCCGTCGACGGGTGAGTGCGGGTCGCCGTCGCGATCGGCGTGGGCGTGGTGCTCGAGGTGGCGGGCGGCCCAGTCGATCGGGCGGCTGGGGACCGCCATCGCCCCGGCCGCCAGCGCGGCCCCGGCGATCCACGGCTTCGTGCGGAAGCTGCGGTGGGTGAGCAGGCGGTGGTAGCCGAGCGAGGTGCCGAGGCCGGTGATGACGGAGAACGTCACGAGCAGGACGAGGTCGACGGGCGCCAGCGCCCGCTGCCACAGCGCCCACATCGCGTAGCCGACGCCGATCAGCGGGCCGACGACGAACACCGCGATCGCCGCGCGCACGACGACCGGCGCCAACCGTCGCTCGAGCGTCTTCACGAGCGCGAGCGCCGCCAGCACGGCGACGACGGGAATCGCCGCCGTCATGCCGTCTGCCGCTCGACCCGCATCGCGACGACGCCGAGCGCGAGCGTGATCGGCCCGACGAGGAGGTGGAACACGTTCTCGCCCCGGTCGAGCCGCAGGCCGAACGGGTGGTGGACGGCCAGGCCGAGCACCGCGAGCGCGGTATAGAAGACGCCGAAGGCGAGCGTCAGCTGCGCGTACCCGCGGTCGCTCATGCCGCGGCCCGCCAGGACGAGCATCACCGCCCCCCAGGCGACGTGGATGAAGGCGTGCCGCGGGTCCGAGTTGGCGAAGCGGTTCGGGAGCTGGTTCGAGGCATGTCCGCTCCAGTCGAGCGCCCACGAGACGAGGCCCTGGCCGAGCAGCGTCGCCCCGAGGATCAAGAGGTAGGGCCGCAGGGTCGGCGTCATGTCGGCTCCGCATCGCGCCGGAGCGACGCCGCCGAGGCGGCCGCGAACCCGGCCAGGCCGGCGGTCAGCCCCAGCGCCCAGACCCAGGTCGAGATGCCGCCGTCGAACTTGGCGTGGTGCACGAGGGACGCGATCGCCGCCGCCGCGACGAGGACGAGCGAGCTCCACGCGAACGGCCGCACCGCCTCCCGGCGGCACTCGCTGGCAGCCAGGGCGGCGCCGAGCGCGAACGCCAGGAAGATGGCCGCGTAGGTGCGGGCGAGCACGGCCGTGAGCGCCCACGGCCACATCCGCACGGCCAGGCTCGGCGACGCCGCGAGGATGACGCCGAGCACCCCGAACACGACCGCCTGGGCGATGTAGACCGGGCTCAGCCGGTGGCGCCCCGGCCGGGCCGGGCGGCCGAGGTGGAGGACGCGCAGGATCACGATCCCGGCGATCGGCTCGAGCACGTACGAGACCGTCCACGGATACGGGATGCCGCCGGCGGTGTACGTCGACCAGTACCAGATGGTGGCGGTCAGGAGCAGCGCCGTCACCGCGACGAAGCCGAACAGGAAGATCCGCGCATCGACCGGGCGGCGGACGACGGCGGACGCGATCAGGCCGACGGCCCCGGCGAGATAGAACGAGGCGACGAAGCGCACGTTGAGCGGCGTCGTCGGAAGCGGGAAGCCGACCACATGGGCCGGCCGGAACATGCCGGTCAGGCCGATGGCGAGCCCCTGCACCGCGCCGATCAGGAGATACGCGCGGAGCCACCACGGCACGCGTCTTGGTGATGGTTGCAACATGCTCGCCGGCTGGCGAGAATACCGCACCTGGTGAACGCTCACCGTCTCCCGCCCGGGCCCGGACCCGCCGGGTCGCTGCGCGTCATGGCGGGCCTCCATCGCGACCCCCTGGCCGTGATGTCCGGTCTGCACCGCCGCCACGGCGACCTGGTGCATTTCCGGATCGGGCCGCAGCACGTCTTCTGCGTCCTGCGCGCCGACCTGATCCGCGAGGTGCTGGTCAAGCACCAGAAGTCGTTCAAGAAGGGGCCGGGGTTCGAGGCGGCGCGCATCGTGCTCGGCAACGGGCTCCTGACCAGCGAGGGCGACTTCCACCTGCGGCAGCGGCGGATGCTGCAGCCGGCCTTCCATCGCCGCCGGGTGGCCGCCTACGCGGACATCATGGTCGAGGAGGCCGTCCGGGTCGGGGACGCCTGGGACGAGGGCGAGGTGCGGGACGTCGCCGAGGACATGAGCGGCCTCGCGCTGCGCGTGGTCTCGAGGGCGCTCTTCGGCGCCGAACTCGACGATGACGCGCGCAAGATCAGCCGGGCCGTGGCGGAGGTGGGCGAGTTCTTCGACTACCTGACGGTCGCGCTCCTGCCGGTGTTGCTGCGCACGCCGCTGCCGCGGGTGCGTCGGTTCCGCCGCGGCATCGACGATCTCGAGGCGGCGACGGAGCGCGTGATCGCGGCGCGCCGGGCGGCGGACGCGAACGGCGACGGCGACCTGCTGGCGATCCTGCTCGCGGCCCGCGACGTCGAGGGAGACGGCACAGGGATGACGGACGAGCAGGTTCGCGACGAGGCGCTCACGCTGATCACCGCCGGGCACGAGACCACGGCGAACGGGCTCACCTGGACGTGGCACATGCTGGCGCAGCACCCGGACGTCGAGGAGCGCTTCCACGCCGAGCTCGCCGAGGTGCTCGGAGGCCGGTCGCCGGGCGTCGACGACGCCCCGGCCCTGGAGTACACGGAGGCGGTCCTGCTCGAGTCGATGCGGCTCTTCCCGCCGGCGTGGGGCATCGAGCGCCGGGCGGTGTGCGATCAGGAGATCGGCGGGTACGTCGTCCCGGCGCGCGCGGCCGTGCTCATGCCGACATACATCGCCAACCGCGACGAGCGGGTGTATCCCGAGCCGCTGCGGTTCGACCCGGAGCGGTTCCGCGGCGACGCGGCCGCCGAGCGGCCGGACTGGGCCTACCCGCTGTTCGGCGCGGGCACGCGCAAGTGCATCGGCGTCGGCTTCGCGATGCTCGAGGCGGTGCTCGTGCTGGCAGAGCTGGGCCAGCGGTTCCGGCTGCGACCGGCGCCGGGGCACGAGGTCGTGCCGCAGGCGAGGGTTTCGCTGCGGCCCCGCGACGGCCTGTGGATGCGGCCCGAGGCGAGGGCGGTATGAGCGCCCCGGCGGACGGCCCCGGCATCCGCGAGGCGCTGTGGGGATGGGCGATCTGGGGCGTCGTCGCCGGCACGGTGTTCGTCACGTACGCCCGCCTCCCGGCGCGGGACTTCTACAACGTCACCGGCACGGGCGTGTGGTCGGGCGCGGCCCGGCTGCTCGTCCTGACGGGCTGGCCGGTCTCGCTGGCCGCGCTCGCGCTGCTCGGGGTCGCCGCCGACCGGCTGCTGGCGGCGGAGCTCGATCGCGGCGCCCGCCGCGCCGTGATCGCGCTTGCGATCGTCGCGACGGTCCTCTGCGCGACGATCGCCGTGCCCGGCGTCATCAAGCAGTCCGACCTCGACGCGAAGCCCGTCAATCTGCTGGCCGGCGCCGGCGTCCTCGTGGCCCTGGGGCTCACGCTCTACGCGTGGCACCGTACCGGGGCGGGGCCTCCGGCCGAGCGCACCCGGGGAGACCGGATCGCCCTGTGGGCCGCAGTCGTCTACGCCCTGGCCGCGCTGCCGTGGATCTTCGCGAACCTCGGCTTCTACGTCGGCGACATCCCGGGGCTCCATGCCGTGTTCATGTCGAAGAGGATCCTGCCCGAGCCCGGCCATCCCACGCTCCGCGCCGTCCACCTGGGAAACCACGAGGGGCTTGACGGGTGGCTGCTCGCCGTGACGGCGCTGATCCTGCGCCCCTGCCTGGCGCGGATGCGGGCGACCAGGCTGCGGTCGATCCTGGCCGGCTACCTCGCGCTGCTGCTCTGCTACGGCGTGATGGTCTCGGCGAACGACGGCTGGAACGAGCAGCTCGTCAAGCGGGGATGGACGTCGCACGGCCTTCCGAGCGTGCTCAGCCCGGCGCTCAACTACGGGACGGCCATCCTGATCGTCGCCTCCGTCGTCGTCTACCTGGTCGCGTTCCGGGTGCGGACGCGGGTGGAGGAGCCGGTGCCCGCTTGACCGCGCCGGTGGGCTTCGGCAGGATGCCTGCCGCATGAGCGAGCGGATCGACCCCGTCCTCGTCCACGCCGACGGCTCGGCGGTCTTCCACCGCGAGCTCGACCGCGGCTATCCGCTGATCGAGCGCGGCGAGGGCATGTGGCTCGTCGACGCCGACGGCAACCGCTACCTGGACGCCGTCGGCGGCGGGGCGATGGTGGCGTCGCTCGGCGCCGGCGCGGCCGACGTGGTCGAGGCCGCGGCGGCACAGCTGGGGCAGCTCGGCTTCATCTACAACCAGCAGTTCACGAGCCCCGCGCAGGAGCGGCTGGCCCGGGAGCTGGTCGGGCTCGCGCCCGGATTCGCGCGCGTCCACTTCACGAGCGGCGGCGCCGAGGCGAACGAGACGCTCCTGCGGCTGGCGCGGGCATACCATGTCGAGCGCGGCGAGCCGGAGCGCTGGAACGTGATCTCCTTCGCCCAGGCGTACCACGGCCCGACCATGGCGACGCTGGCGCTGACCGGGCGGCCGGGCCTGCAGGGGCCGAACCGGCCTTACCTGCCCGGCTTCATCCACGTCCCGCCGCCCACTCGCCGCTTCGACCCGACGGGCGAGCGCACGCTCGCGGCCATCGAGGCGGCGATCGCCGAGCACGGCGCCGGCACGATCGCCGCGTTCTTCTGCGAGCCGGTGTCGGCCGCGGCGATGCCGGCGTTCCGCCCGCCCGACCGCTTCTGGGCGGGGCTCGAGGAGCTGCGCCGCGAGCACGGCTTCCTCGTCTGCCTGGACGAGGTCGTGACCGGGATGGGCCGCACCGGCTCGTGGTTCCACGCCCAGCAGCTGCCGCTCCAGCCCGACATCGTCTCGACCGCCAAGGGGCTCGGTGCGGGCTACGCGCCGGTCGCCGCCGTGCTCTGCCGCGAGCATATCTACGCGGCCGTCGCCGGCGGCTCGCGCAGCTTCGAGCTCGGCCACACCTGGGACGGCGCGCCGCTCTCGTGCGCGGTCGGCCTGGCCGTGATCGAGCACCTGCGCCGCGAGCGCCTCGTCGAGCGGGTGGCGGCGCGCGGCCCGGAGGTGCGGGCGGCGCTGGCCGAGGCGCTCGCCGACAGCCCGATGGTGGCCGAGGTGCGCGGGCACGGGTTTCTGCTCGGCATCGAGTACGCCGACCCGGCCGGCGGCGAGTCGTTCCTCGATCCGGCGCTGCGGGTCGCGCCGCGCATCGACCAGGAGGCGCTGCGGCGCGGCCTCATCGTCTACTCGACGCAGCCCACGGCGGACGGCTACGCCGGCGACCAGACCCTGCTCGCGCCCGCGTTCAACGCCACCGACGCCGAGCTCGAGGCGATGGTCGAGCGGATGGCGGCGACGGTCGCCGCGGTGCACGCCGAGACGTTCGCCGGCAGCGCCCGCTAAGCGTCTGCGGCGGCCGGCTGCGGCACCCGCCAGAGGATCCAGGCGACCGGCGCGATCACGATGATGGTCGCGCCCACGGCCAGCGCGCCGACGCCGGCGGACTCGAGGCCGTAGCCGCCGATCAGGGCCAGGCTCGCGCCCAGCAGGGCGGCGACGAGGTCGTTGAACCCGAGCAGCTTGCCGCGCTCTTCGGGTGCCGTGCAGTCGGCCATCTGCGCGGTCGCGGCGACGAACGAGATGTTCCAGCCGATGCCGAGACCGAACAGGAGGAGCGCCGTCATCGGCACGGTCCCGACCCACTGGAGGCCGAGCGTCGAGGCGCCCATCACGATCAGGCCGATGCTCAGGGCGGGCGTGCGGCCGATGCGGTCGATCAGCGCGCCGACCACGAGCACGAGCGCGTACATGCCGAGCACGTGGGCGCCGATGATCGGGAACACGGAGTCCTGCGAGTGGTGGTGCACCTCGACCACGACGTAGCCGGCCAGGTTCATCACCGAGACCATGACGCCGAAGCTGGCCAGGCTGGCGATCATGGCCGGGATGACGCCGGGACGGCGCACGATCTCGGCCAGCGGCGCGGCGGCCGGCGGCGGGCCGTCGCCGGCCCGGTCGGAGAGCATCTGCCCGATCACCCGCGTGTCCGGGCGCACCAGCATGACGATCGTGAGCGCGATCAGCGCGATCCCGGCGGCCGACAGCCAGGGCACCGTCAGCTCTGCCGCGTCGAGCTTGCGGTCGGCGAACATCGGGCTGAAGACCGCCGGCCCCAGCACCGCGCCGATGACGGCGCCCGAGAGCACGTAGGAGATCCCGCGCGCGCGCCGCGCGGCGACGTACATGTCGCCGGCCGCCGCCCGGATCAGGAGCGACGTGGCCTGGCCCATGCCGATCAGGACGAAGCCGAGCAGGAGCAGCGGCACCGACGACGTGTGCGTCGCGAGCGCCGTCAGCGAGCATCCGGCCGCCAGCGCGACGAACCCCGCCGCGAGCACGGGGCGGCGCCCGCGCCGGTCCATCGTCCGGCCGGCGACGACGGCCGTGAGGCCAGACGACGTCAGGAAGATGGCGGGGCCGAGGCCGAGCAGCCCGCGCTCGCCGGTGACGAGCACGAAGGTGATCGAGGAGACCGCCGAGGCCAGCTGGAGCACGACCGAGTTCACGGCCGTGACGCTCGCGAGGATCAGCGTGTTCCGGCGAACCGTCCGGTCGAGATCGGCCATGCGCATAGCCTCGCAGATCGGGCGGGGCCGCCTATGATCGAGGGCGACGCCCGATGCCCGAGCCCACGCCAATCGAGCTCGACGCCGCCGGCCGCACGGTCGCGGTGTCCAGTCCGGACAAGGTCTTCTTCTCCGAGCGCGGGGAGACGAAGCTCGACCTGATCCGCTACTACGTCGCCGTCGAGGCCGAGGTGATGCGGGCGCTGGGCGGCCGGCCCGTGCTGATGGAGCGCTACCCCAACGGCGCGGGCGGGACGTCGTTCTTCCAGAAGCGCGTGCCCGCCAACGCCCCGGAATGGCTCGAGACGACGACGGTGCAGACGCCGAACGGCACGCCGTCGCGGGCGCTCGTCGTCGCCGACGTCGCGCACCTCGCCTGGGCGGTGAACCTCGGGTGCCTCGGCTTCCACGTGTGGCCGTACCACGCCGACGACCCCGAGCACGCCGACGAGCTGCGCATCGACCTCGACCCGTCGCCCGGCGTCACCTTCGACATGGTGCGCGAGGCGGCCGCCGAGACGAAGCGGCTGCTCGACGACCTGGGCCTCGTGGGCGGGCCGAAGACCACCGGCCGCAACGGCATCCACATCTACGTCCGGCTCGAGCCGCGCTTCGACGCCTTCGCCGTCCGCTCCGCCGCCGTCGCCCTGGCTCGGGAGCTGGAGCGGCGCCGGCCCGACCTGATCACCGCGGCGTGGTGGAAGGAGGAGCGGGGCACGCGCGTCTTCTGCGACTTCAACCAGAACGCGCCGCACAAGACCGTGCTCGGGGCGTGGAGCGTGCGCCCGCGCGTCGGCGGCCAGGTCTCGACCCCGTTCCGGTGGGACGAGCTCGAGGCGATCGCGCCCGAGGAGCTCACCCTCGCGAACGTGCCCGCCCGGGTGGCCTCCTCAGGCGATCCGTGGGAGCCGATGTCGGCCGCGCCGCAGCCGCTCGAGCCGCTGCTCGAGTGGCACGAGCGCGACATGGCGGCCGGCCTGCAGGACGCCCCCTGGCCGCCGGTCTACCCGAAGATGCCCAACGAGCCCGCCCGGGTCGCGCCCAGCCGGGCGCGCAAGACCTGAACGGGCCACCCGTATCCGACCCGCTGCCCGTGCGGGCCGAGCGGGTGACGCTGCGGCGCCTTCGCGCCGCCGACCTGACGGCCCTCCAGGCCTACCGCAACGACCCCGAGGTGGGCCGCTACCAGGGCTGGGAGCCGATGAGCGACGCGGCCGCCGCGGCGATGATCGCGAGGATGGCGGCCGCGCCGTGCCCGACGCCGGGCGACTGGGTGCAGATCGCGATCGCCGACGCCTTCGACGACGGGCTGCTCGGCGACATCGGCCTGCACGTCTCGGCGGCGGGCGACGAGGCCGAGCTCGGCATCACGCTGGCGCCGTACGCGCAGGGACGGGGTCTGGCCGCCGAGGCCGCCGGCGCGCTCATCGGCATGCTGCGCGAGCACACACAGGTGCGCCGCCTGATCGGCATCACGGACGTCCGCAACGCCGCCAGCGCCCGCCTGCTCGAGCGGCTGGGGATGGCGCTCGAGGCCGAGGAGGAGACGATCTTCCGCGGCGAGCCCTGCCGCGAGGCGCGCTACGCGCTCTCGCTCCGCCCGGATTAGCCGTCGCTACCCTGCGCGGCGACATGCACACCCGGGACGACATCAGGAACATCGCGATCATCGCCCACGTCGACCACGGCAAGACGACGCTCGTCGACGCCCTGCTGCGCCAGTCGGGCACCTTCGCCGAGCACGAGCAGACCGTCGACCGCGTGATGGACGCCGGCCTCGAGCGCGAGCGCGGCATCACCATCCTGGCCAAGAACACCGCCGTGCGGTTCGGCGACGTCAAGATCAACATCATCGACACGCCGGGGCACGCCGACTTCGGCGGCGAGGTCGAGCGCGGCCTCTCGATGGTCGACGGCGTCCTGCTGCTGGTCGACGCCAGTGAGGGGCCGCTGCCGCAGACCCGGTTCGTGCTCCGAAAGGCGCTCGCCGGTCGGCTGCCGGTCATCCTCGTGGTGAACAAGATCGACCGCCCGGACGCGCGCATTGCCGAGGTGGTCGACGAGGTCTACGCGCTCTTCTTCGACGAGGACGCCGACGAGTCGCAGATCGACTTCCCGATCGTGTACACGAACGCCCGCCTCGGGACGGCGACGCTCGACCCGGACGTCCCCGGCGAGTCGATCCGGCCGCTGCTCGACCTGATCGTGTCGCACATGCCGGCGCCGATCTCCGATCCGGTCCACCCGTTCCAGGCGCAGGTCGCGAACCTCGACTCGTCGCCCTACCTGGGCCGGCTTGCGCTGTGCCGCGTGCGGCACGGCGAGATCGCGCGCGGCTCGACGGTCGCCTGGTGCCGCCGCGACGGCACGGTGACGCGCATCCGCCTGACCGAGCTGCTCGTCGCCGAGGGCCTCGAGCGCGTCCCGGCCGAGCGGGCCGGCCCCGGCGACATCATCGCGGTCGCCGGCCTCGCCGAGGTGATGATCGGCGAGACGATCGCCGATCCCGAGGATCCGCGGCCGCTGCCGCTGATCGTCGTCGACGAGCCCAGCCTGGCGGTCACGATCGCGATCAACACGAGTCCGCTGGCGGGCCGCAGCGGCACCCGCCTCACCGCGCGCACGATCAAGGACCGGCTCGACCGCGAGCTGCTCGGGAACGTCGGCCTGCGCGTGCTCGACACCGACCGGCCGGACACCTGGGAGGTGCAGGGCCGGGGCGAGATGCAGTTTGCGGTGCTGGCCGAGATGATGCGCCGCGAGGGCTACGAGATCACCATCGGCAAGCCGCGGGTCGTCACCCGCACCGTCGCCGGGAAGCTCGAGGAGCCGGTGGAGCGCGTCTCGATCGACGTGCCGGAGGAGTACTCCGGGGTCGTCATCCAGGCGCTTGCGCTGCGCAAGGGCCGGATGGAGAGCATGACGAACCACGGCACCGGCTGGGTGCGGCTCGAGCACCTCGTCCCCGCCCGCGGGCTGCTCGGGTTCCGGTCGGAGTTCCAGACCGAGACGCGCGGCACCGGCCAGCTGCACCACGTCTTCGAGGAGTACGGGCCGTGGGCGGGCGAGATCAAGAGCCGGCCGAACGGCTCCCTCGTCGCCGACCGCAGCGGCCAGGCGACCGGGTATTCGATCCAGAACCTGCAGGCCCGCGGCGTCCTCTTCGTCGGCTCCGGCGAGGATGTCTACGAGGGCATGATCGTCGGCGAGAACAGCCGCACCGGCGACCTCGACGTGAACATCACGAAGGCCAAGCAGATGACGAACGTGCGCTCGAACGCCGACGTGCTGGTGCGCCTGAACCCGCCCCACCGGATGAGCCTCGACCAGGCGATCGAGTACATCCAGGAGGGCGAGTGCGTCGAGGTGACGCCGGAGGAGGTGCGCCTGCGAAAGGCCGTCCTGTCGGCGTCGGAGCGCAACAGCCAACGGTCGAAGGCCGCCCGCGGCGTCTGACGGCGCGCTTCCGTGTCCGTTGTCACGCACCCCTTGACTTGACACGTTCCGGCGGTAGCGTATAGCCGGATCTGGCGTCCAGTCAGGGGAGCAGGGAGATGCGGCGCAGCGTGAGGCAGGTGCTTGGCGTGGGCGTGGTCGTGGGCATCCTGGGGGCGGCCTTCACCGGGTCGGCCCTGGGAGCCGTGGTCGGCACCTCGCCGATCCCGACCTATCAGGCGAACGGGCGGGTCTCGGTGATCACGGTCGCCAACGGGACGGTGTACATCGGCGGCTCGTTCACGAGCGTGGTGCCGGCGGGAGGCGGGTCGTCGACGCCGCGAAACCACGTCGCCGCGTTCGACGAGGCGACGGGCGCGCTCCTGCAGTGGAACCCGAACGCCTCGGGCAACGTCCGGGCGATCGAGATCGTCGGCTCGACCGCCTATCTGGGCGGGTCGTTCTCGACCGTGGGCGGGACCGGCCGGCACAACCTGGCGGCGGTCGACGCGGGGTCGACGGGCGCCGTGCAGTCGTGGAACCCGGGCGCCTCGAACCAGGTGCTGGACATGGGCCAGATCGGCGGCGTGCTCTACGTGGGCGGGGACTTCACCACGATCGCCGGCGCCGCACGGACGCGCCTGGCGGCGTTCGACACGTCGACCGGCTCGCTGAACTCCTGGGCGCCGTCCGCCGACGCGCTCGTGAAGGCGCTCGCCGTGACCGCCAACGGCTCGAAGGTGATCGTGGGCGGCGACTTCACCCACGTCAACGGCACGTCGCAGAGCCACATCGCAGCGCTCGACCCGGCGTCGGGCACGCCGCTCGCCTGGGCGACGCACGAGCCCTACTCCGTCATCGACCTCGACGCCGACCCGAACGGCGTCTTCGTCGCCGGGGCCGGCAACGGCGGGAACTTCGCGAGCCTCGACCCGGCCACGGGCGGGCGGCAGTGGATCGGCGGCACCAACGGGAACGTGCAGGCGATCGCGGCCCTCGGCGGCGTGGTCTACGTGGGCGGCCACTTCGGCACCTACTGCGGCCCGGTCGCCGGCGCGCACACCTGCCAGCATCCGACGTCGCGGCCGAAGCTGCTCGCGGTCGACGAGTCGAGCGGCGCGCTCCTGCCCTGGGACCCCGGGGCGAACAGCTCGCTCGGCGTCTTCGCCCTCACCGGCGATTCCGCCACCGGCAACCTCTTCGCCGGCGGCGACTTCACCACGATCGGCGGCCGCTCCCAGCAGCGCTACGCCGAGTTCACGCCGTAGGGAGACAGCTAGATGCGTCGATACCGCGCCTCGGCGATCGAGTAGATGCCGAACGCGATCAGCCCCGCGGCCACGACCGCGAGCAGGAACGTGCCGTAGGACTGGCGGGCGAGCCGCTCGAGCGCCCCGTCCAGGCCGACGGCGCTCTGCGGCGAGTAGTCGACGGCGGCCTTGACGATGAAGATGCCGATCAGGCCGAAGGCGACCATGCGGGCCAGGTGGCCGACGACGCCCATGATCGTGATCCAGCGCTCGGTGGTCCGGCCCATCTGCTCGGTCTTGTCCTCTTCGAGGAACTTCAGCGTCACGGCCTTGTAGCCCTGGAAGAGGGCCACGCCGACGAAGATGAGGCCGGCGATGCCGACGATCCACTGTCCGCCCGGCCAGCCGAGCACGCCGGCGGCCGACTTGTGCGGGTTCGAGCTCTGGCTCGAGGAGCCCAGCAGGATCGACACGGCGAGCGCGCACATGGCGGCATACGCGCAGCCGCTCGCCGCCGCCGAGATCCGGCCGAAGTTCGACGCATCGCCGCCGCCCTCGGGGCCGTGGCCGGCGTAGGCCTGGACGAACCGCCAGATCGCGTACGCGCCGAGGCCGATGGCCACGACGACCAGGAGCCAGTGGCCGAGCGGCTGCTTCTGGATGGTCTCGAGCGCGCCCTTCTGGTTGGCGGAGGCGCCCGACGTCGTGTGGGTCGCGACCTCGATCGCGAGCCAGCCGATGATGATGTAGATCACGCCGCGGGCGATGAAGCCGATCCGCGTCAGCAGCTCGAACGCCGTGCTCTGGGTGGGATTCTGGCCCGCCGCGCGGGCCTGCATCTCGATCCTGCTGCTCATGTCGTTCCGTCTCCGTTTCTGGTCGCGGCCGGCACGCACACCGTGATCGCGCCGGGCTCGACGGCGAGCCGGTAGCGCTTCGCCTTGTCGCGCGCGCCGCCGTCGAGCTCGTAGAGGACCTTGCGGTCGAGCTTCACCTTCACCTTCCGGCCCCGGGTGACGCGGAAGCTGGGCGACCGCTCCGGGTGGCCGGCGATCGTGCGCCCGACCGTCCCCGCCCACTGGGCGAGGCCCTCGGCGGTGATCACGGCCAGGTCGAGCAGGCCGTCGTCCGGCTCCGCGTCGGTGAACACCTCGACGCCGCCGAAGAGCGAGCCCATGTTCCCGGCCAGGATGCAGCTCGCCGGGCCCCTGTACCACTGCGTCCCGTCGACCTGGATCCGGGCTTCGAACGGCCGCGCGCGCAGGCTCTTCGCGCCCGTCCACAGGTAGGCCGCGCGGCCCAGGCGGCGCTTCATCGCGCCGTCCGCGCCGTCGATCATCTCGGCGTCGAACCCGGCGCCGGCCATGACCGCGAAGCGCTCGCCGTTCAGCGACGCGACGTCGATCTTCCGCCGCCGGCCCGTGAGCCCGACGTCGACCGCCTTCGTGACGCTCTTGGGGATGCCGAGGTTCGAGGCGAGCAGGTTCGACGTCCCGGCCGGCACGATCGCGAGGGTCGCGTCGCTGCCGGCCAGCGTGTCGATGCAGCGCTGGGCCATCCCGTCGCCGCCCCAGACGAAGACGTGATCGGCGCCGCGCTCGAGCAGCTTGCGCAGCTGCTTCGGGGCGCGCTTGCTCTTCGGCACCTCGGCCCAGAGCGGGTCGAGCACGCCCCGGCGCTCGAGCGCGCGGCGCAGCTTGGGCAGGTCGGCCGTGCGCTTGCGGCCGTGGGCGATGACGGCGATCGTGCTCACGCCGGCCTCCGCTCCTCTGCCGCCGCGGCCGCCCGGGCGGCCGTGATCGCCACGAGGATCGACCCGATCCCCCAGATCGCGCCGGCGGTGACGTCGGTGGGATGGTGCATGCCGCGATACATGCGCGACAGGGCGACCAGAAGCGGGATCGCGATGGCGATCAGCCAGACCACGACCCGCACCGCGCGGCTGTGCACGGCGCTTGTGATCAGGAGGGCGACGCCGCAGTAGACGGCGACTGACGCGGCTGTGTGGCCGGAGTAGTAGCTGGCGTCGACCGGGAGGTGGTCGAGGCGGGGAACGCGCGGCCGCACGCGATGGATCGAGAGCGTGGCGGCGCGATACGTGGCCGCCTCGACGGCGATCGCGGTGAGGATGAAGGCCGCCACACGCCAGTGCCTGCGCACGGCCGCGACCGCCATCGTCAGGGCGACGATCACGGGGATCGCCGGGATGTCGCCGACGCCGGACATCCAGAACGAGGCGTCGTTGCGCGCGCCCGTCCGGTGATGGGAGAGCCACACGTTCACGTGCTCGTCGGCGTGGCCGATGCCGTGGTCGTGAAGGACGTAGTGCTGCAGCACCCAGCCGACGAGGATCGCGAGCGCCGCGAGGATCACGAATCCGGTAAGGGCGGCGACGATGAACGCGACCACGGGTCGGCCCGCGAACCGCCCGCCGATGAGCGCGGACGGGCCGTGCCGGCGGGAGGTGAGAAAGCGCGGGCCATCGGTGGCCGGTGCGCCGTCGCCCTGCCGAGACGGCCGATGCTCTGCGGGCCGGCGGGCTGTTTCGCCGAGCTGCATGACCCGACGTTTTCCCAGATCGGTCCCTGGGCAAACCGCGGCCATGGGCGGGCGTCCATGCTGATCGCAGTCCTCATCCTGGTCTCGGCGGCCGCGGCCGCGCTGGCATTCGCCGCCTTCCGCTCGGCGTTTCGCAGGCCGTGGGGGCGCGCGCCGGCGGCCGCGGCGGCCGGGGCCATCGAGGAGCACACCCGCGCGCGCCGCTTCGTGGACGACCGCCTCGATGCGGAGGTCGTCACCGGGCTCGCGCTCACGGCCGCGCTCGCCGTGATCGTGGTCGCCGGGCTCGTCGTCGCCGGCCTGGCCGTCGCCGTGCGCCACGCCGAGGGGCTGTCCGACGTCGACTCCGCGGCGGCGCTCTGGGCGCACCGGCACGGCGGCTTGCTCCAGGATCGCCTGCTCGAGGACGTCTCGACGCTTGCGTCGACGGGCGGCGTGGTCGTGATCGCGGTGGTCGTCTGCGCCGTCGAGTGGGTGCGCGTGCCCAGCCGGGCGATCCCGGTGTTCCTGGCCGTCGTCACGATCGGCGACTCGCTGGCGACGAACGCCGTCAAGACGGCGATCGACCGGGCGCGGCCGGCGATCGACCCGGTCGCCGCCACCCTGGGCCCGTCGTTCCCGAGCGGCCACTCGTCGACGGCGGCCTCCCTGTTCGCGGCGGTCGCGCTCCTGGCGGGCCGGCGCCGCGGCGTCACGGCCAGGGCCGCCCTGGCGGCGGCCGCGGTCGGGATCGCCGTCGCCGTGGCGTGCAGCCGGGTGATGCTCGACCTGCACTGGACGTCCGACGTGGTCGGCGGGCTGGCGCTCGGCTGGGCCTGGTTCGCCGCCTGCGCGGTCGCCTTCGGCGGCCGGCTGCTCGACTTCGGCGCGCCCGTCGAGCAGGCCGCCCTGCGGGACCCCGTGCCGGTCAGCCGGCCCGGGGGCCGTCCGACAGCAGATGCGAGTGGAGCGGCTGGAGCGCGTCGGCCGGATCGCCCGGCTCCGCACGGTAGATCGTGACCTCCGCCCGGCGGCCGTCGAGCTCGACGATGCCGATCGAGTTCTCGAAGGTGGGGCCGGTGGCGTAGCGCCACCGCACCGCCGGCATGCGCACGCCGGCCAGATGCGCGGCCGCCTTCAGGACGGCGACAACGGGCGCAGTCTTCGTCAGCTGCACCATCCGCCGCTGGCCCGGCGACAGGGGGTTCCTGAAGGGCGAACAGACGATCTGGTGCACCCGGCTGCGGGCCGGGTCGCGCCGCCCCAGCGACACCTCGGCGACGTAGGCGTTGTGCACGTCGCCGCCGATGACGCTCACCGACGCCGGCGGGCGGCGGGCGCCGCCTCCGCCCGTGGCGACGTCGCGCAGCAGGTCGACCATGCGGGCGAACGACCGGTGGAAGGCGGGCCAGTGCTCGAGGTCGAGCGCGCGCCGCAAACGCTCGCCAAGGCCGGCGGCGGACCGCCCCCAGGCGCCGTCGCACACGGCCTCGTTCCAGGCCTCGAGATGGTGCACGCCCGGCGACATGAAGACGGGCAGGGTGCTCACGATCAGGAGGTGGTCGAGGTCGCCGCGGCTGCGCTCGACGATCCAGGCCCACTCGGCGTCGTCGACCATCTCCCGGTGCTCCTCGTCGAGGACGCGGGCCGCGCGCGAGTCGACCACGAGCACGCGCGACCGGCCGAAGTCGCGCAGCGAGGCCCAGCGAGTCGCCGCGGACTCGCGGTCGGCCTTGCGGGCGAAGGCCTCGAGCTCGTCGCCGACGTCGCCGTCCTTCGCGATCGCCGTCCGGTACATCGGCTCCTCCGCCAGCTCGTCGGCGGTCAGGTTGCCGATGTGCTGGTAGACCCAGTAGGACATGAACGCGCCGGTGATGCGGGCGTCCCACCACGGCTCGGAGCGCGCGTCGCGCAGCCACTGCCAGGAGATGTTCCAGTCGTCGATGACGTCGTGGTCGTCGAAGATCATGACGCTCGGCACCGTGGAGAGCAGCCAGCGGATGTCGGGCTCGGTCCACGACTCGCGGTAGAGGCGGGTGTACTCCTCGAAGTCGGCGATCTCCTCTCCCGGAGGGTCCGACGTGTCGCGGCGGCCGCGGATGAACTCGAGCGTCGCGGGCGACACCTCGTCCGCGTAGACCTGGTCGCCGATCAGTAGGAGGCCGTCCGGCCAGTCCTCGAGGCCCTCCTGGAGCCGGCGCGAGTACGCCCAGAGCGCATCGATGCCGAAGCCCTCCTCCTCGCTCGGCGGCAGGGTGTAGGGCTCGCGCTCGGGCGCGCCGACGCGGCAGGAGCCGAAGACGAGGCGGGCGCGGTGCTCGCCCTTACGGGTGTGGATCGAGCTGCGCGGGCGGGTGTCCTCGGGGAGCGGCCACACCTGCGTCCCGTCGAGCGTCACCGCGTACTCGACGACGGCTCCGGGGTCGAGGCCGGTCAGCCCGACCACGGCGTAGTGGTGCCCGCGCACCTCGAACGTCGGCGTCGCCTGGCCGAGCACCTCGACCTGGCAGGCGGCGCTGACCTCGACCCACACGGTCGCCTCGGTCTGGCCGACGTAGCGCAGCACGGGGCCGACGACGAGCGCCGGCGTGTTTGCGATGGATTCCGGAGTCATGGCGGATCTCTGTGCGCGCGTACCCATCCAAGGAGAATGCACATGCGCCGAGTCATGGTTCGCTACACGGTCAAGGCCGACCGGGCCGACGAGAACGAGCGCCTCCTGCGCGAGGTCTACGAGGAGCTGCACCGTACCGGTCCCGACGGCATCCGCTACGCGACCTTCCGGCTGGCGATCGGCGCCTGAGCTCGGGCCGACCGTGATGCCGACGCTGCCACCGCCGATGACCGACCGGGAGCGCGACCTGCTGACCGCCGCCCGGAGCGGCGACGAGGACGCCTACGCCGGGCTCGCCGCGCCCTACCGGGCGGCGCTGCACGCCCACTGCTACCGCATGCTCGGCTCCCTGCCCGACGCCGAGGACGCGCTGCAGGAATCGCTGCTCCGGGCCTGGCGCGGCCTGCCCCGGTTCGAGGGCCGAAGCTCGCTGCGCTCCGGGCTCTACACGATCGCCACGAACGCCTGCCTGAAGGCGATCGAGCGGCGGCCGCGGCGCGTCCTCCCGCTCGACTACGGCGGGTCCGGCGACCCGGACGACGCCCCCGGCCGGCCGCTGATCGAGTCGGTGTGGATCGCCCCCTACCCCGACCGTGAGATCGGCCTCGAGGACGGCCTGGCGGCGCCCGACGCCCGATACGAGCAGCGCGAGAGCGTCGAGCTCGCGTTCATCGCCGCTCTGCAGCAGCTGCCCCTGCGCCAGCGGGCGGTGCTGATCCTGCGCGACGTGCTCGGCCTCTCCGGCGCCGAGACCGCGGCGGCGCTCGGGACGACCCCGGCGTCGGTCTGCAGCGCGCTCCAGCGGGCGCACCGCACGCTCGACCAGCGCCGGCTCGACCGCAGCCAGCAGTCGACGCTGCGCGCCCTGGCGTTCGCGCACTACAGGTGGGACGGGGAGCGGGGCGGGTTTCGCGCGCACGGGATCAGCGTCCTCACGCGGGCCGGCGACCGGATCGCCGAGATCATGGCCTTCCTCGACGCGTCCACGTTTCCCGGGTTCGGTCTCCCGGCAGAGCTGAGGATCGGGCCCCGGACGGCTGCGGCCTCTGGTACGCTCGCTGGTCCTGACTGACGAGTCAGTCAGCCCATCTCGCCCGCACTGGGAGGCCGCGTGACCACCGTTCCTGCAACGACGAAGCTCTACTTCGGCCCGTGGTATCGGCGTTCGCCGTACTTCGAGGCCACGATCAAGGCCGGCTGCAAGGCCTACGACATCTACAACAAGATGTACCTGCCGGCCGAGTACGACGACCCCGAGGCCGAGTACTGGGCGCTGAACGACGGCGTCACGCTCTGGGACGTCGGCGTCGAGCGGACGGTGCAGGTGAGCGGCCCCGACGCCGACCGCCTGATCGACATGCTCACCTGCCGCGACCTGACCAGATGCGCGGTGAAGCAGGGCAAGTACATGCTCGTCATGTCGCCCGAGGGCGGCATCATCAACGACCCCGTGCTCCTGCACGTCGACGAGAACGTGTGGTGGATGCAGCTCGCAGACAGCGACGCCGGCCTCTACGCGATGGGCGTCCTCTCGGGCACGAACCTCGACGCCGAGGTCTCCTACCCCGACGTCCACCCGGTGCAGGTGCAGGGCCCGCACGCCGCGGCGACGCTCGCGAAGCTCGTCGGCGAGGCGATCTACGACATCCGCTACTACTGGTGCGAGCGCTTCGTGGTCGGCGACATCCCTGTCGTCGTCAGCCGCACCGGCTGGTCGGCCGTGCCCGGGTTCGAGGTGAACCTGCTCGACGGCAGCCGTGGCACCGAGCTGTGGGACGCGATCATGGCCGCAGGCGAGGAGTTCGCCATCCGGCCGATCGCGCCGAACGAGGCCCGCCGGGTCGAGGCCGGAATCTTCAACCTCGGCTCCGACATGACCCTCGCCGACACGCCCTTCCACGTGATGGGGCTCGAGCGGCTGGTCGAGGAGCAGCCGCAGGATTACATCGGCAAGGCGGCGCTCGAGCGCGTTCGCCGCGAGGGCGTCGACCGCAAGCTGGTCGGCATCGAGTTCGATCGCGAGGAGCCGTTCCCAGGCATCACCGCGAGCTGGCCGGCCAGCCACTCGGGCGTCGCCGTCGGCCGCGTCACCGACGCGGTCTGGTCGCCGGGCCTCTCGAAGAACATCGGCTACGTCTGGGTGCCGATCGATCTGGCCGAGCCGGGGACGCCGATCGACGTCGAGTCCGAGCACGGCTGGGTGAGTGGCCGCACCGCCGCCATCCCGTTCGTCGACCCGCGCAAGGAGCGGCCGGCGGGGACGCTCCGGCCCGCCTCGGCCTAGTGCGCGATCCGCGCTACGACGTCCTGTTCGAGCCGGTGCCGCTCGGTCCCGTGACCGCGCGCAACCGCTTCTTCCAGGTGCCGCACTGCAACGGGATGGGCCACGCCCACCCGAGCGCCCACGCCGAGATGCGCGGGGTGAAGGCCGAGGGCGGCTGGGCGGTCGTGTGCACGGAGGAGGTCGAGCTGCACCACTCGACCGACGTCGCCGGATACGTCGAGGGGCGGCTGTGGGACGACGCCGACATCCCGATGCACGCCCTGCTCGTCGACAAGGTGCACGAGCACGGGTCGCTGGCGGGGATCGAGCTCGTCCACAGCGGGATGACGGCGGCGAACCTGTACGTGCGCCAGCCGCCGATGGGGCCGTCCCACCTGCCCGTGCAGACGACCGACCCGGTGCAGGCGCGGCGGATGAGCAAGGGCGACATCGCCGACCTGCGGCGGTGGCACAGGGCGGCGGTCGAGCGGTCGCTGCGGGCGGGGTACGACCTCGTCTACGTGTACGCCGCCCACGGCCTGACGACGCTCCAGCACTTCCTCTCCCGCCGCTTCAACGACCGCACCGACGAGTACGGCGGCAGCGTCGAGAACCGCGCCCGGCTGCTGCGGGAGATCCTCGAGGACACGGTCGAGACGGTCGCCGGCCGGGCCGCCGTCGCCTGCCGCATCTGCGTCGACGAGCAGCTCGGCGACCGCGGCATCGACCGGGCCGAGATCGAGGAGGTGCTCGGCCTGGTCGGCGAGCTGCCGGACGTGTGGGACTTCATGGTCGGCGAGTGGGAGAACGACTCGCTCAGCTCGCGCTTCTCCGAGGAGGGCGCGCAGGAGGTCTACGTCCGCGGCCTCAAGGCGCTCACGAGCAAGCCGGTCGTCGGGGTCGGCCGGTTCACGTCGGCCGACACGATGGTGCGGATGGTGCGCGACGGCGTGCTCGACATGATCGGGTCGGCCCGGCCGTCCATCGCCGACCCCTTCCTGCCGAAGAAGATCGAGGAGGGGCGCTGGGACGACATCCGCGAGTGCATCGGCTGCAACATCTGCGTCACCGGCGATGCGACGGCCACGCCGATCCGCTGCACGCAGAACCCGAGCATGGGCGAGGAGTGGCGGCGCGGCTGGCACCCCGAGCGGATCCGGCCGAAGGAGTCCGACGCGAGCGTCCTCGTCGTCGGCGGCGGCCCGGCCGGGCTCGAGGCGGCGATGATGCTCGGCCGCCGCGGGTATGCGGTGGTGCTGGCCGAGGCCGGCGACGACGTCGGCGGGCGGGTGCCGGTCGAGGCGCGCCTGCCCGGCCTGGCGGCGTGGGTCCGAGTGGTCGACTACCGCCGCAGCCAGCTGGCCCGGCTGTCCAACGTCGAGGTGGGCGTCGGCAGCCCGCTCGATGCGGCCGAGGCGGCCTCGTACGGCTTCGACCACATCGCCCTTGCGACCGGCGCCCGGTGGCGGGCCGACGGCGTCGGCCGCTGGCACACCCGCCCGCTCGAGCTGGGGGCGGGGGTGCAGGTGCTGACGCCGGACGACCTGTTGCGGGGCACGCTGCCCGACGGCGAGCGCGTGCTCGTCTACGACGACGACCACTACTTCATGGGCGGGGCGCTCTGCGAGGTGCTGCGCAAGGCCGGCCGCCAGGTGACGCTGGTGACGCCGGAGTCGCTCGCCTCCGCCTGGACCGTGAACACGATGGAGCAGAGCCGCATCCAGGGCCGGCTGCTCGAGCTGGGTGTCGAGGTGGTCGTGTCGCGGGCGCTCGTACGGGCTCGGAATGGGACCGCCACGACCGCCTGCGTCTTCACCGAGGCCGAGCGCGAGCACCCCTGCGACGCCGTGGTGCTCGTCACCGGCCGGCTGCCGAACGACGCGCTGGCGGACGAGCTCGCGGCCGCGGGCGCGGCCGCGACCGTGCGCGTGATCGGCGACGCCATGAGCCCGGGCACGATCGCGGCGGCCGTCTGGGACGGCCGCCGCTACGCGGAGGAGCTGGACGCCCCGCCGTCCGACGACACCCTCCCGCCCTTCCGCCGCGAAGTCGTCGCGCTCACGCACCAGACGGGGTCAGACCCCTTTTGGTGCGCTCGGCGGTCGGTCGCACGCCTTAGAGATTGGGGATGACGTCCGACGCCACGAGCGCGATCGTGCGCTCCTCGAGCTCGGGTTCGGGGTTGAAGATGCAGATCGAGTCGAGCCCGGCGTCGAGCCACCAGCGGATCTTGGCGACGACCTCGTCGGGCGAGCCCGTCAGCGTGAGGTCCTCCAGCCACTCGTCCGGCATCTCCTCCGCGACGACCTCCTCGCCGCCGCGCTCGATCATGGCCGCGAGCTCGTCGGAGATCCCGTACGCGTCGGTCATCGTGTTCACGCCGAACTCCGCCAGGAAGCCGCCCAGCATCGGCCGCAGCGCGTCGCGCGCGGCGGCCCCGTCGCGGTC
Organism: Gaiellales bacterium; assembly: GCA_036273515.1. Lineage (GTDB taxonomy): Bacteria > Actinomycetota > Thermoleophilia > Gaiellales > JAICJC01 > JAICJC01. The sequence goes on along the minus strand of DASUHM010000044.1, from coordinate 93,749 downwards.
GACACAGGTGAGCGCGATCGTCGAGTAGGACATCGCGTCATTTGGCCGCGCCGCCTTCGCAAGGCCGCGCTCGACCCGCTCGCGGCCGAAGCGGAAGTACTCGACGCCGGCCGATGCGGCAAAGAGCGTCGTGTCGGCCAGCTCGCCGGCGAGCCGCAGCAGCATCGGCCCGCTCACGCCCATCGCGATCGGCACGTGCTCGGTGGCCGGGTGCGTGATCGCGATCTCGTCGAGCGAGAAGTGCGTGCCCTCGAAGGTCACCGTCTCGCCCGCCAGGAGGCGGCGGATCGCGCCGACGCTCTCGCGCAGCGCGGCCACCGGCTTGCCGGGCATAGCGCCCATCTGCCGCAGCCACTCCGGCAGGCCCAGGCCGACGCCGGGCCGGAACCGGCCGGGGAAGGCGCGGCTGATGCCGGCGATCTCCATCGCCAGGACGGCCGGATGGCGAACCATGCCCGAGACGATGCTCGTCCCGATCGGGACCGACTCCGTCGCCCCCAGCGCGAGCGTCGTGCAGACGAGCGCCGGCTCGTAGAAGTAGTCCTCGGGGATCATCAGGTGCGAGAACCCGAGCTGCTCGAGCTCGCGGGCGCGCTCACCGATCCGCTCCGGCGGCACCATGTCGCCGAGCGAGACGCCGATCGGGTGGGTGTAGCGGGGCGCGGGCATGGCCGCGCAGCCTACCTGGCATCGATCATCTACAGTGAGCCCGATGACCTGCGCAACTCGCACCCGCTGGTCGTGGCCGCACTAGGGCGGCCGTAGCTTCTGCATGCGACGGGCCGCCTTCGAGCGGCCCGATGTGTCTCATGAGAGAGTTCCGCTTGGAGGCGACCCTTCGCCCGATCGAAGGAGATCTCCCATGTCATCGACACTCATCGCGGCCGAGCGCCGCAGCGCCGACCTCGAGCGGGCCGTGCTCGCCGACCCGGCGTCGTTCCGCATCCTCACGGGCGACCGGCCGACCGGGCCGCTCCACGTCGGCCACTACTTCGGCACGCTCGAGAACCGCGTCCGGCTGCAGCGGCTGGGCGTCGATCTGCTCGTCCTGATCGCCGACTACCAGGCGATCACCGACCGCGACTCGCCGGCCCACCTGCCCGGCGACGTCGAGGGCCTGGTCGCCGACTACCTGGGGGCCGGAATCGATCCCGGCCGGGCGGTGATCTTCACCCACAGCCAGGTCGCCGAGCTGAACCAGCTCGTGCTCCCGTTCCTGAGCCTCGTCAGCGTGTCGGAGCTGCGCCGCAACCCGACCGTGAAGGACGAGATCGCGGCGGGCGGCGGCACGACGTCGGCGCTCATGTTCACCTATCCGGTGCACCAGGCGGCCGACATCCTCTTCTGCCACGCCAACCTCGTGCCGGTGGGCCGCGACCAGCTGCCGCACGTCGAGCTCGCACGGACGATCGCCCGCCGGTTCAACGACCGCTACGCGCCCGGGGCGCCCTACTTCCCGGAGCCGGAGGCGCTGATGGGGACGGCGCCGCTCCTGCTCGGCCTCGACGGCCGGAAGATGGGCAAGAGCAGGGGAAACGCGATCGCGCTGGGCGCGACCGCCGACGAGACCGAGCGCCTCATCCGGGCGGCGAAGACCGACGCCGAGCGCCGGATCACCTACGAGCCCGACCGGCGGCCCGAGGTGTCCAACCTGCTCCGGCTGGTGGCGATCTGCCGCGACGTGCCGCCGCAGGCGGTCGCCGAGGAGGTCGGCGACGGCGGCGCCGCGGCGCTCAAGCGGGTCGCGGCCGACGCGCTCAACGAGCGCCTGGCGCCCATCCGGGCCCGGCGCGCCCAGGTCGCCGGCGACCGCGACTATCTCCGCGCCGTGCTGGCGGAGGGCAACGCCCGCGCGCACGAGATCGCGGCGGAGACGCTGCGCAGGGTCAAGGAGCTGATGCACACGAGGTACTGCTAGAGGTTGGGTCGCTTCCGGGTGGCAGATATGCCCGCGAGCGCCTGGAGGGGGCGCCGCCCGCGGTCTATGGGCTGATCCAGCCGACGTTCCAGCGTCTCGCCAGGCGGCCTGACCACGATCCATCGCGGCCCGACATCGAGTTCTATCGCCGCCGCGATCTGATCGACCTGCTGCTCCCGGTCGTCTAGATCTCGACCGTGCCGCTCACGCAGGTCACGGTGCCGCCGGCGACCCACACGGCGCCCCCGTCGTCGGCCGAGATGTGCACCCGGCCGGCCCGTCCCAGGACCGTGCCCTGCGCCGCCACGTACGGCGCCGTCGCCCGGCCGGTGCGCAGGAGCCACTGGGCGACCGACGCGTTCAGGCTGCCGGTGACCGGATCCTCGGTGGTCGCCCCGTCCTTCGGGAAGAACGCGCGCAGCTCGAACCCCGCGTCGCCGCCGGGCGGGTGCGGCCCGACGAGGCCGACGTCGTGGTCGACGAGCCCGGGGTGCACGGCGAGCACCGCCTCGGCCGACTCGAGCAGGAGCGCGACCCAGCCGGGGCCGTTGTCCGCCCACTCGGCCGCGACGATCGCACCCCGATCGATGTTGAGCGTCCGGGCGACGCCGGCGAGCTCGTCCTCGTCGACCGGCCCGGAGCGGGTCACCGGCGGCGCGGCGAATCCGAGCCCGTCCGGCGTTCGCCGGATCGAGACGAGGCCCGCCGCGGACTCCTGGACGATCTCGGCGTCCGACCGCGGCGCCCCGCCCGCCTCGAGCCACGCGTGGCAGGTGCCGAGGGTCGGATGGCCGGCGAACGGCAGCTCTGCCACCGGCGTGAAGATCCGCACGCGGTAGTCCGCGCCGGCAGCGGTGGGGGAGAGCACGAAGGTCGTCTCCGACAGGTTCGTCCAGTGGGCGAACCGCTGCATCCGGCCGTCCGAGATCCCCTCCGCATCGTGCACCACGGCGACCGGGTTGCCCCGGTATGGCTCCGTCGTGAAGACGTCCACCTGGCGGAAGCTGCGCTGCATTCGGCCAGTCTCTCACGCGGCGCAGATCGTGGCGAAGGTGTCCGTCACCGGCTGGGTGCTCGTGCTGACGATCGTCGAGACCCAGTTCATCCCGCCGCCGTCGATCGACTGGCCGAGCGGGGTCGTCGGCAGCGGTGTCGCGACTCGGGCGCCGCCGCCGATGACCGAGGTGCCGTGCGGGCACCCGGGGCCGCCGGTGATGACGACGGGCGTTCCGGTCGGGTCGGCGGTGCCGCTCGAGCGCACGACCTTGTAGCCGGTCGGCTTGTGCCCGCAGATCGCGAAGACGTCCATCCCCTGGTTCGCGTCGGTGCCGTTGAAGACGGTCGCGGTGAACCTGGTGTTGCCGGCCGGGAACGCGCTCGTCACGGCGGTCCGGGCCGAGTCGGACGTCGAGAAGACGCCCCCGTCGAAGATGACCGTGTTCGCCGGACAGGTCGCGGTGGCGGTCGTCTGGGTGCCGGCGGGGTTGGCCGCCTGCGTGAACGGCATGGCATACCCCTTCGGCTTCTTCGCGCAGATCGCGTCGACCGCGAACTGGGCGGTGCCCGGGCCCGCGTCGTTCACGCGCGCCCGCCAGGAGGTCGGGCCGCCGGGCGCGGAGGTGTTGATGGTCTGGCCGGGCGCGGGGATGCCCGCAATCGCCGTCCCGCCGCCCCAGATGACCGTGCCTGCGGGGCACGAGATCTGGCCGCCCGAATCGAGCGTCGAGGGCGGCGCCGGCATGAGCGGGCTGTGGACGACCGTGTATCCGGGCGGGGCGGTGGCGGCCTGGGCGACCGCGGGTGATGCGACGAGGCCGATCGCCGCCACGGCGGCTCCGGCGCGCAAGATGTCCAACATATCGGGCTCCTTGGAGGCGAGCTGTTCGGCGCGACTACGCCGGGAGCCCGGCGGCCGGATTGGCGACCGTGATCTCGGTCACAGTTGTCCGACCTCTTGCCTCCCCGAGGGCTAGAGCTGGTGGCGGGCGATGGCGGCGTCGAGCCGCAGCAGGTCGGCGTCCCCGACCTCGCCGAACGCCACGCCGACGTGCCCGCCGGCCAGGCGGGCGCGTACGGCCAGGCAGCGCACGGGGTCGGCCTCGCCGGGCAGGCAGAGCTCGATCTGCCACGGCCCTTCGCCGATCCCGGGCCGGTTTTCGAGCAGGGCGCCGCCCAGGCTGAGATCGATCGTCACGGTCTCGATCGTGCGGGCGACGCCTTCGGCTGCCAGGGGTGTCGCGCGCACCGGCGCCCGCAGGTCGACGCGCGAATTGGCGCGCCGCTCGGCGATCTGGACGAGCCGCTCGCCGGCCGCCGTCAGGGTGTCCTCGCTCTCCACCGTGGCGGTGCGCTGGGAGGCAACCGTCTCCTCGATCCGGCGGGTGGACTCGCCGACCTCGGCCAGCGCGCTGCTGGTCGCCTCGATGGAGGCGGCGACACCGTCGCTCTGCTCGGTGACTGCGCGGATGTGGTCGAGCACGCGCCCCGCGGCCGCGCCGGCGGTGTTCGCGAGCTCGCCGACCTCGTGGGCGACGACGGCGAAGCCGCGGCCGTGCTCGCCGGCCCGGGCCGCCTCGATGGCGGCGTTCAGCGCGAGCAGGCGGGTCTGGTCGGCGACGGCCGAGATCTCGCGGGTGATCTCGGCGGCGGCGGCGGTGGTGCCGCGGAGGGCGAGGCTGCCCTGGACGGCCTCCTCGACGCGCGCCCGGGCCGCGTCCGCGGCCGTCATCGTCTCGCGCGCGCCCTCGCCGATCGTGTCGCTCGCGCCGGCGAGCACCTCGAGGGTCGCGTTGATCCGGTCGAGCGCCTCGCGGGCGGCGGCGGAGCTGGTGCGCCGGGCATGCGCTGCCGCCTCGGCGCTCGCGTGCTGCGCCTCGGCGGCGTACCGGGCGCGGGCCTGCTCGGCCCGCTCGGCCGCGTTCGCGAGTGCGCGCTCGGTCTGGGCCTCACGGTCGGCCGCGGCGGCGCGGGCGGCATCGAGCTCGGCGGCCATCGCGGCGCGCTCGCGCTCGGCGGCGGCGCGGTCGGCGACGGCTGCCAGGTGAAGAGCGTTGGCGGCGGTCAGCTCGGCCCGGAGGGCACGGCCCCGGCGTACGCGCAGCACCTGCGAGGCGACGATTCCGAGAACCAGCAGCGCGAGGGCAACCCGTGTCCCCAGCGGCAGCGCGACGACGCACGCGGAAACGATCCACGTGAGCTCGCTGCGGATGAGCCGGACGGGAGCGGGGCCTTCTGACCTGCGGGGCATCTCCCCGCGTTGTCGGCACGAGCCGCCCTGGTGTTGAGCGCTTCGTCTAGACGGCGGCCGGGCCCTCCACGGCACCCTCGAGCGGCACGTCCATGGGCGCCGAGCGCGTCGCCGCGCCGGCGGCGTAGCCGACCAGGCCGATCACCGCGATGACGGCCAGCGTCCCCAGCGTGAACACCTCGAACCGCAGCCGCGAGATGCCCCACACGCTCTCGAAGTTGTAGCCCGCCCCGACCGCGTTCTCGATCGTGTCCGGGAAGACCGCGATCCACGATCCGAGCACGATCCAGCCGAGCGTCACGAGGCCGCCGATCCACGCACCGGCGTTGCCGTACGGGATCCGGTACGGCCGGTGCACGTCCGGGTGCGTGTAGCGGAGCCGGATCACCGCGGGGAAGATCAGGAGGTAGGACAGGAGCCCGGTCGACGTCGCCATGTAGAGCACGACGACGAACGTCGTCGCGTTCGAGCCCGTGTTCAGGAACTCGGCCGCGAGCATGAACGCCGTCGAGACGAGGCCGGAGAGCACGTTCACCCGCACCGGCGTCCCCAGCCGCGCGTTGAACACGCCGAACCAGCCGGCGAACGCGCCGTCGTACCCGGCGACGGCGAGCACGCGGTCGGAGCCGATGATCCAGGCGGCGCCGCCGGTGGCGAGGGCGAAGATGAAGCCGAGCGCCATCACCTCGAGCAGGAAGTGATGGGCCGATCCGTACACGGTGAACGTCGTGTTCACGGCGTCCAGGAAGCCTTCGATCCCGCTCACCTTCGACGAGGGCAGGACCGCCACGATGCCGAAGATCGGGACGGCGTAGCAGAGCACGGTCACGATCCCGCCCCCGACCACGGCCTTGGGCACGTCGCGGCGCGGATCCTGCATCTCCTCCGCCGCGCCGCTCTGCAGCTCGAAGCCGACATAGTTGAAGAGCAGCAGCGGGACGAGGCCGATGAAGACCGCGCTCGTCGGCTTGAAGTCGCCGGCGCCGTAGCCGTGGACGCCGTGCTCGACGGCGTAGATGACCACCGTCAGGGAGAAGAAGCTGAGGACGACGACGCGCACGATCGCGCCGAGGTTCGGGATCCACTTGCCGTGGCGCAGGGCGATGATCGCCACGATGACGGTGATCCAGATGAAGCCCAGCTTGAACGCGTAGTCGCCTGCGGTCTTGGTGCCGATCGGGTGGATGTAGGCCGACCACGCCGCCGTCGAGACGAACGCGAGCGACCCGCCCACCCAGAGCGGGTTCGAGACCCAGTAGAGCACCGAGCCGAGCCCGGCGGCGAGCCGGCCCCACGCCAGCTTCATCCACTCGTACTGGCCGCCCTCCTGCGGGAAGCCGGTGCCGAGCTCGGCCATCACCAGGCCGTACGGGATCAGGAAGAGGGCGCCCAGCACGACGACCCATGTGAACGTCTGCGCGCCGTAGCTCGCGACCTGCCCGAGGGTGTCGAGGCCGACGAGCGCGCAGATCAGGAAGAAGATCATGTCGATGCGGCGCAGGCTCTTTCGCAGCTTGCGCCGCTCGGAGACCGCGAGGCTGGTGGAGTGGTCGACCGGCTCGGTCATCTCTGGCTCCTTTCGTCCGTCATCCGTCCCACATCTCGAGCGGGAGGGCGGTCAGGGTCTCTGCGCCGGCGTCGCCGACGAGGACCATCTGCTCGAGGATCACGGCGCCGACGTCCGGCACCGCGATCCCCGGCTCGATGCACATCACCATCCCCGGCTCGAGCACGAGCTCGCCGTCGGCGAGCGCGTGGGGCATCTCGTGCTGGCCGGTGCCGGTGCCGTGGGGCATGAACGCGCCCCACCAGGCATCGCCGAACCCGGCGGCCCGTACCGCCTCGTGGGCCGCCGCGTTGACGTCGGCCACGCGGGCGCCGGGGCGGGCCGCATCCGTCGCCGCCCGGACGCTCTCGGCCACCGCCTCGAGCATCGGCCGCTGGACGGCGTCGGGCCCGCCGATCGCGACGGTCCGGCACATGTCGCCGTGGTAGCCCTCGATCCGGGCGCCGCAGTCGAGCACCGCAAGGTCGCCCCGGCGCATCGGCCGGTCGGAGGGGAAGAACGTCGCGAGCGCCGTCCGCGGGCCGGCGCCCATCACGGTGGCGAAGGCGATCTCGGCGCCCGCCCGCCGGATCGCGTGCTCGGCGGCGGCGACGACTGCGTGCTCGCTGCCGCCGTCACGGACCTCGTCGAGGCCGGCGCGCATGCCGGTGTCGGTGGCCTGCGCCGCCGCGCGCAGGAGCGCGATCTCGGCCTCGGACTTGACCAGCCGAAGCGCCTCGACCATCGCCGTCACGCCCTCGAAGGAGACGTCCGGGCAGCCGCCTGCGAGGGCGACGAAGACCGGGGCGGGGAAGACCTCCATCCCGCTCAGGCCCACCCTGTCGCCCTTGCCGGCGTGGCCGCGCACGAGCCGGACGAGCCTCGGCCCTGGCTCGGGGTCGTACAGGATGTCGTCCGCCCGGGCCTCGGCGAGCGCGCGCTCCAGATCCCATTCGGCATTCGTCACGAGTGTCGTCTGGCCGACCGCCGGCACGAACAGGAACGAGAGCTCCTCGTCGGTGCAGTACCAGCGGGCCAGGTAGCGCAGGTCGGCCGGCCAGAAGTCGCGGTGTGCGCCGAAGCAGATGACGGCGGCCAGGCCGCGGGCCGCCGCCTCGGTCTGGAGCCGCCTCACCCGCCCGTCGATCTCGCCGTCGGCGATGGCCGTGACGCGGATCGACGGGGGATCGGTCACCCGCTCACACGCCCTCGCGGTCGGGCGGCGTGACGGGCTCGGGATCCTCCTCCCGCAGCTCCCACTCCCATCCGGTCTTCGCGATCTCGAGCACCATCGAGGTCTCGACGCCCGTGATCCCGGCGACGGTCTGCAGCTCGGACTCGAGGAAGTCCAGCATCTCCGCCTGCGACAGGAAGACGGCCTCGCAGATCACGTCGTAGACGCCGGCGCAGGCGGTCGCGTAGCGCACGGCGTGGAACTGCGCGAGCGCCTGGGCGATCGCGCGGGCGGCGCCGGGCAGGCAGCGCACGCCGATCCAGACGTTCAGGCGGTAGCCGATGGTGTCCGGCTCGACCACGGGGACGACCTGGAGCGTTCCGGCGTCCATGAGCTTCTGCATCCGGTTGCGCGCGGTGCCCTCGCTCACCTGCAGCCGCCCGGCCAGTTCCGAGTAGCTCATCCGGCCGTCCAGCTTGAGACAGGAGATCAGACGCCGATCGACCACATCCAGGGCCATATCGGCAGCGATCCTACCGAACGCCTCCGGAATCATCAAGATTCATCGCTTCACCCTGCGGTTTCCGCACATCGCCCTCCTGCAGCGCCGCCTCCAGCCGCCGCACCCGCGCGGCCAGGTCGGCGAGCAGGGCGCGGGCGATCTCGGCGTGGCGATCGACCAGGTCGAGGAACTCCTTCCGGGGCAGCTTGACGGCGGTCACGTCCGTCTCGGCGAGGATGCTCGCCGAGCGGGTCGACCCGTCGAGGAGCCCCATCTCGCCGCAGAAGTCTCCGGGGCCGAGGTGCGACCGCACCGGCGTCCCGGTCGCGTGCGCCTCGCCCTCCAGGATGACGTAGAAGGCCTCGGCGGTGAACCCCTCACGGACGATGTGCTGGCCGGCGGGGACGTGGGCGACCGTCGCCGTCCCGGCGACCTTCTTGAGCTCGCGCTTCCCGAGCCCGGCGAAGAGCGGGACGCTCGCGAGCGCCGCGAGGATCTGCGACTCGTCGACCGTCGCGTCCCTGGACACAACGTCACTTCTACCACAAGCGTTGGAGCCGTGTCCGGCGCGGCATGGTGTGGGTGGTGGCTGCGCGGAGCCGCCCGGAAAAGGTACCGTTGGCGGCGATGGTGACGGCAGAGGAGATCGCGGGAATCACCGTCTTCGCGGAGCTGAGCGAGGCGGATCGAGAGCGGATCTCGCGCGCCGCCGCCGACATCACCCTCGGCGCCGGCGAGTACGCCGCCTACGAGGGCGGCGAACGGGCCCTCTTCGGGCTGCTGGAGGGCAAGATCGAGGCGGTCAAGCACGTCGAGGGCATTGGCCGCGTCGTCGGCGTGCGCGCGCCCGGCGACATCTTCGGGGAGGTGCCGGTCACGCTCGGCACCACGTTCCCGGTCGGGTTCCGCGCGGCCGAGCCGTCCCGGGTGATTCGCCTCGATCCGGACGACTACTACGCGGTGGTCGCCGCCGCGCCCGATGTGGGCCGCGAGATCGGCCAGCTGGCGAGCCACCGCATCAGCGGTCTGCGCGGCCTCCAGGGCATCTCGTTCGAGCCCTCCGTGCCGCGCGCGTTCGTGGTCGGCGAGCGCTGGGACGCCGCCGGCGCCGAGCTGCGCCATTTCCTGCAGCGAAACCAGGTGGCGTTCAAGTGGCTGCAGCCGGACACGGACGACCTCACCGAGCAGTGGGACGGGCCGGTGCCGGCGCCGGAGGACTGCCCCGTGCTGCGGGTCGTCGACGGCAAGACGGTCGTGCGGCCGCAGCTGCGCCGCGTCGCCGAGCTGCTCGGCCTCTCCACCGAGCCCGAGGCCGCCGAGTACGACACGGTGATCGTCGGCGCCGGCCCGGCCGGCCTGGCCGCCGCGGTGTACGGCGCGTCCGAGGGCCTGCGCACGATCGTGATCGAACGCGAGGCGCCCGGCGGGCAGGCCGGCACGTCGTCGCGGATCGAGAACTACCTCGGCTTCCCCTCGGGCGTCTCGGGCGACGAGCTCGCCAGCCGGGCGCTCCAGCAGGCCCGCCGGCTCGGCGCCGAGATCCTGGTCACGCGGGCGATCACGCGCATCGACGCGTCCACCCGGCAGGTGCACCTCGACGGCGGCGACGTCCTGCGCGCGCGCACGATCATCCTCGCCTGCGGCGTCACCTGGCGCCGGCTCGACATCGAGGGCGGCGACGAGCTGGCCGGGAAGGGCGTCGCCTACGGCGCGGCCCGCAGCGAGGCGCCGGCCAGCCACGGGTTCGACGTGCAGATCGTCGGCGCGGGCAACTCGGCCGGCCAGGCCGCCCTGTACTTCGCGAGCCACGCCCGGTCGGTGACGATCCTCTGCCGCAGCGCCGGGCCGGAGCGGACGATGTCGCAGTACCTGCTCGACCAGCTCGAGGCCCGGTCGAACATCGACGTGCTCACGCACAGCGAGGTCGTGCGGGTGGAGGGCGAGGGCAAGCTCGACGCGATCGTCGTCCGCAACTCGCAGACCGGGGAGGAGGCCACGCTCGAGTCGGGCGGACTCTTCATCCTGATCGGCGCCGACGCCGAGACGGGCTGGCTGCCGCCGGAGATCGCCCGCGACCGGCGCGGGTACGTCCTCACCGGCTCCGAGCTCGCGGGCACCGACCGCTGGGGGCTCGAGCGCGACCCGTACCTGCTCGAGACGAGCGTCCCCGGCATCTTCGCCTGCGGCGATGTCCGCCTCGGGCCCGTCAAGCGCGTGGCGGCGGCCGTCGGCGAGGGCAGCATGGCCATCGCCTTCGTCCACCAGTACCTGCGCGAGGCGGAGGAGCGCGCCGGCGCCGTCGCCGGCTGATTCCCGCCGGCCGAGACCATGCTGGTCGTGATCGCGCAGTACCGCACACAGGCCGGGAAGGGCGACGAGGTCGCATCCGTCCTCGCGCTGCACCGCCCCGCGACGGTCGCCGAGCCGGGCTGCCGGGCGTTCGTCGTCAACCGGTCGCAGGACGACGGCGACCGCTTCGTGCTCTACGAGCAGTACGAGGACGAGGCGGCGTTCGAGGCGCACCGCGACTCGCCGCACTTCAAGCGGTACATCGAGGGACAGGTCGTGCCGCTTCTCGCCGAGCGCTCCTGGGACCGCTTCTCGGTCGTCGAGTAGCCGCGGCCGCCGGCGGGTACTCAAGGGGGCATGCCGAAGGTGCGCATGCAGATCTCCGGCCGGGCGGTCGGCAGCTCGGATGAGCAGGCCGGCTTCGCCGAGCTCGTCCGGACGCGGGTCGGCGGCGTGACCGACCGCGCCTTCCCCGACGTCAGGTTCGGCTCCGAGGACGCGGTCACGATCGAGATCGTGCTCGATCGCGAGTTCCAGTCCGACGTCGGCGAGGCGATCGAGCCGCTGCTCGCCGAGCCGCAGATCACGAGCGCCGTCCTCGACGAGAAAGGCGACGAGGTCTAGGAGGGCTTCGTCGTCATCGCCCACACGGCAAAGACGTAGAGCGCGATCAGTACGACGGAGAGGCTGGCGCCCACCTTGGCCAGCTTGCCGAGCCCGGACTCGGGGTCGCGGCGCACGGCGATGTTGGCGACGATGGTCGCGATCACGAGCAGGACGAAGCCGGCGTCGGCGGCCAGGAAGCCGTCGCCGATCCAGGCGGCGTTCGAGTTGGTGAGATGCTCCTTCGAGAGGATCCACTCAGCCGCGATGCGCATCACGAAGTAGGAGGGGATCGCGGCGTAGAGCAGGGTCCGCGCGCCGAACCGCTTCAGGGAGGCCGCCGACGGATCGCTCGCCCGCCACCCCTGGAGGAGCGCGACGGCCGCGACCGTGACCGACGCGACCAGGGCCATCGCCCCGCCGACGTGCAGGAGCAGCGGCAGGTTCCAGCTGTCCGGGCGGATCAGGAGGACGGTCACGACGCCCCCGGCTTGTAGATCATGTCGATCAGGATCACGAGCAGCGTGACGATCAGCGCGAGGTTCATCACGAGCGCCGACGGGTCAGCCGCGCCGGACGAGGTCACCTTGCGGTACCCGGCCCCGAGCCGCCCGCCGATCGCCCCTCCGATCACCCAGAGCACGATCGCGGCGATGATCCAGCCGTCGCCGAGCGAGTACTGCGAGTCGTGCAGCGCGAGCCACACGCCGAAGACGATCGCCAGCAGGCTGCCGATCGGCCACAGGATGGCCGCGACGGGCGCAAGCCGAAGCGCCGTCGCCGAATGACGGTCGCTCCGCTGGGCCAGCGCGATGGCGAGGAAGAGACCTGCCGCAGTCACCATCGCGAACGCCGACGTCAGATGCAGGAACAGCAGGGTCGAATACCCCATCCGCCGCCTACCGTACATGATGCCGTCCCGGGCGAGGGCGGCGCGCGGCAGCTATGCGGCCCGGCGCTTGGCCCGGTACAGCGACTGGTCGGCCGCGGCGATGGCGGCGTCGATCGAGCCGTCGGTCGTCGAGTGCACGGCGACGCCGACGCGGGCGCCGCGGACCGGGTCGAGCATGGCGGCGATCCGCGCGGCGGTCTCCGGCGTCGTCAGCGCGAGGAACTCGTCCCCGCCGAAGCGGGCCACGAACCCGTCCCTGCCGACGAGGCGGCGCAGCTCCTGGCCGGTGCGCATGATCGCGCCGTCGCCGGCGTCGTGCCCGTCGCGGTCGTTGATCGTCTTCAGGCCGTCGACGTCGCAGGTGACGACGCCGATCGAGCCCGCGTTCTGGCTGCGCCGGCGCACCTCCTCGAAGAAGGCGCGGCGGTTGGGGAGGCCGGTGAGCGGATCGGACAGGGCGACGCGGCGCAGGCGGCTGGCGAAGTGCCCGACCAGGCTCGCGATGAAGAGATAGGTGGCGCTTCGCAGGACGACGGAGACGAGGCCGCCGGTGGCCGAGGTCGGCGCGACCGTCAGCACCCAGACCGCCTGCGTCGCCATGATGCCGCCGACGACGCCGACGGCGATGCGGGCGCCGAACCAGAGCGCCGCGATCGCGATCGGCCACAGGTACAGGGTGGCGATGCCGTAGCTCTGCGACGTCGGCACGGAGAACTGGACGGACGCGACCAGGCCGACGAGGATCGCGACCACGGCTGCGATCGCCGGCGGTGAATCGACGGTGCGGAGGCCCCTGGGCATTGTGTGCCGGTAGTCGTCCGCACAGGGGCCGCGTGCATCCCCCGTTCGCGCGATAGGGGCTACGGCACTTCGGGGAGGCGGGCCCGGGCGGTCGGGATGCGACCGCCCAGGCCCGTCGTTCGGCTAGTGCCGGTGCGCCGCGGCCGCGAAGAACCACGGACCGCGAGGCGAGCCGACGCCGGTCTCGTCGTCGTACCCCCGGATGCTGTGCAGCGTGGAGGACTGGACGTCGATGGTCTGGAGCCGGAACAGCTTGCCCTCCGCCGCATTCAGGAAGTTCGCGAAGTCGGTGCGCACCTGGGCGACCGGCTTTCGGGGGGCAACGATGTCATGCAGGGCACCCGAGCCCAGCATGCGGTAGTACAGCGGGTTGACGAACCCGAGGTGCCGGTGCGCCCGCTGGTTCGCGACCGCCACCACGCCGGCCAGGAGCGGCGACGACAGGCTGGTGCCGCCGATCCGGTACTGCGCCCAGAACGTCCCGTGCGGGAAGGCCTGGGTCTCGCCGACCTCGAAGCCCGTGTTCGGGTCGCCCGGCATCGAGATGTCGGGGACGGCGCGCATCGGGGTGCTGCCGTAGTACTCCGAGATGCTCGTGGGCACGCGGCCCTTCTGGTAGAACGGCTGCGTGTAGAGCACGCTGGTGCCGCCGCCGCCGCCCGAGTTGTAGTCGCCCGGAGGCGTGGGATCCCATGTGCCGTCGGTCAGCGTCGAGTACGCGTTCTGCCAGCCGTACTCGTTCAGCCACTGGCCGCGGCGGCCGATCAGTACGCTCGTGCCGCCGACCCCGGTGACCCACGGAACGTCCGCCGGGAACTCGACGGTCTTGGACGCGAGGTCGGTGCCGCCGGCGGTGTGGTCGCCGTCGTCGCCGGAGGAGAAGTTGACGGTGATGCCCGTCAGCGCCGCCTCGAGCGAGAACTGGTTGTAGAAGTCCACGTAGGCCTGGCCGAGCAGGCTGATGTCGTCGGTCCCGTCGGTCCACGAGTTCGTGATGACGTTCGCGACGTGGTTGTCGATCGTCGCCGCCCAGGCGTTGTCGAGCCCGCTCAGGCAGTCGGACGCGCCGACGTAGACGACCTTGGCGCCGGGCGCCATGGCGTGCACGGCCTCGACGTCGAGCGTCTCCTCGCCGTACCAGCCCTGTGCGCCGCACAGGTTGACCTGGCCGAACCCGTTCTTGCCGGGGATGATCTGGCGGAACTGGCCGCGCCCGAACTCCGGCTGATGGTGGACGCGGTTGTAGATCTGGGCGTCCTTCAGGATCGTCGGCGCCGCGTAGGCATCCGTGATCGCGACGGTCGTGCCGCGGCCGTCGATGCCGTGGGCGATCAGGCCGGACTCGCCGTAGGCGCGCTGGTACTGCTGCGGGCCGTAGCCGCAGATCACGTACGGCTCGTGGTGCCCGTAGGCCTTCGGCTTGTTCGACGCCGTCTTCTGGCCGTAGTAGCCCGAGCACGGCTGCACGCCGTAGCGGGCGCCCGGGGGCGGGCCCGGCTCGGTGGCGGCCGGCTGCTTCAGGGCCGAGCCCTGGTCGATGCCGATGATGCCGGCGATCGCGCCGGTGACCGCGGCAGGCGTGGTGGCCGGCAGCGAGAGCGGCGTCGCGTTCGAGCGGAGCGTCGCGCCCTTGTAGCGGTACTCGTGCAAGGCAGTCCCGAAGACCCGCTCGATCCGGGCGGCCGTGCCGGTCGCCTGGACGTACATGCCGCTTCGGAACGTCTTCGTGACCGCGAAGCCCTGCGAGCGCAGCCACCGCTGGACGGCGACGACCTGCGCCCGCGCCGGTGCGTAGCGCGCGTTGAACTGCGCGTTCGTGAGCCATCGGCCGTAGGCCGCGCTCGCGGGTTCGGACACCGCTTGCAGCGTGCGCACGGCGCCGGCCTGATTTCGCATGTGCAAGAGCACGCCGAATGCGACCTGCTGCGCCCTCGGCGTCGCGCCGACCGTCGTGGCGTGGCTCACCCAGCGCGGTGCGCTGCCGGCGAGCAGGTGCCGGGACGGGGCCGACGCAGTGGCGGGCCCTGCCAGGACCGCCGTCGCAAGGACGGCCGCCCCGGCGAGCAGCAGCCGCCGTCTGCCATGGAATCCGGTACTCAAGTCCTACCCCCTCGAATCGTGGCGGCGCTCCGCGAGCGCCAAAACGGCTGGAGTATCCCGCCCGAGACGATAATGAGTCAAGTCGTCTTCGAGGGGACGCCGTACTTCCGCCAGTTCGGTCTCAACATCCAGGTCATCTGGCCCGGCCGGCCGAACGGCTACTACCACGCCGAGAGGGACCAGGAGGACTTCCTCGGGGCCGGGGACGGGCCGTGCGCCTTCATCGGCATCGGCGCGCGGCAGACACCGGACGCGATCCTCTACACGGTGTCCGAGCTCGCCCTGCGCCACCGCGCCGGCGTGACAGCGGAGACGGCGAAGCCCGCCGAGGCCTACGCGATCCTCCCGGAGACGACGACCAGGCCCTACCGCGGCGGACTGCCCGGCGACGGCTGATCGCCCGGCCGCACGATGCCGTGGTCGTAGGCGAAGATCACCGCCTGGACGCGGTCGCGGAGGCCGAGCTTCGCGAGCACGCGGGCGACGTGCGACTTGACCGTCGATGGCTCGATCACGAACGTGTCCGCGATCTCGGCGTTTGTGAGGCCGCGGCCGAGCAGCCGCAATACGTCACGCTCGCGGGCTGTGAGCGCGGCCAGTTCCGGCGGCTCGGGTGCCGGGCGAACTTGCTGCTCGATGAGCCGGCGGGTGCTGGCAGGGGCGACCAAGGCGTCGCTGTCACGAACGGTGCGAACGGCCGCGACGATCTGGCCCGTCGGGGCGGTCTTGAGCAGGAACCCCGACGCGCCGGCGCGGAAGGCGTCGACAACGTACTCGTCGAGATCGAACGTCGTCAGCATGAGCACGCGAATCTCGGGGGCGCTCGCCAGGATCGCACGGGTCGCCGCGATCCCGTCGACCTTGGGCATCCGGACATCCATCAGCACGACGTCTGGCCGAAGGCGCTCTGCCTCGATCACGGCCTCTTCGCCGTCTTCCGCCTCGCCGGCCACTCGCAGGTCGGGCTCGGCGTTCAGGATCAGCCGCAAGCCGGTCCGGACGAGGGCCTGGTCGTCCACGAGGAGCAGGTCGATCACGCCGGGCCCGTGATCGGAAGCCGGGCGAGAACGGCGAAGCCGCCGCCACGCAGCACTCCGGTCTGGAGCTCGCCTCCCAGCATCGCAACACGTTCGCGCATTCCGATGAGTCCGTTTCCGCCGGTCGTGCTCCCCGCAGGCGGGTGACCATCGTCGCGCACCTCGACTTCGACGCGGTCGGCGGCGTAGCGGACGATGACCTTGGCGCTGGCGGGGCCCGCGTGTTTGATGACGTTCGTCAGGGCCTCCTGCACGATCCGATACGCGGAGAGGTCGACGCCCGGCGGCAGCGCCGCGGGCTCGCCCTCCACCCGTAAGTCGACCCGCAGACCTGCCTTCGCGACGTTGCGGAGGAGTTGCTCGAGATCGCCGAGGCCGGGCTGGGGGGCGAGCGCGCGCCCGTCGTCGCTGCGCAGGACCCCGAGCAGCAGGCGCATCTCGTCGATGGTCTCACGGCCGGTGCCGGCGATCGCGCCGAGGGCCGCGCGGACGTCCGGCTGCTCGCCCTCGAGCACGCTCTCGGCCGCACCTGCCTGGACGACCATCATCGAGACGTTGTGCGCGACCACGTCGTGGAGCTCGCGCGCGATCCGGCCTCGCTCGACCGCCACTGCGGCCCGGGCCTGCAGGTCGTGCTGGCGGGCGAGCTCGGCGGTCAGGTGCTCGAGCTCGGCCGTGCGTAGGCGGCGGCCGCGGATGATGACACCGACGGCCCAGGAGCCGGTCAGCCACGCGATCGGCGCGAGCGTGTCGCCGGCCGCCATGCCCCGGTGATCGGCGCCGATCATGAACGGCACGCCAACCGCGAACATCGTCCCGAGTGCGAGCCACCGATCACGACTCGCAGTGTGCGCGCCGATGGAGTACGCGGCGAGCACCGAGCCGACGAACACCTCGAACGGCGCTTGGTGCGGCGCCGCCACGGCGACCAGCAGGCCGCCGGCGGCAGTGATGACCACCACGGTCGGGATCGGGTGCCGCACGCGCCACGCGAGCGGCAAGGTGCAGCCGAGCGCGAGGAAGACCTGGAGCGGGCCGCGTCCGCCCCACGACGACGTGTCGGACGAGAGGAGCAGGTCGGCGAGCGCGAGGAGTCCGAGGCCGACGGCGAGCGCCGCGTCCGCAGTGCGCCGGGCCCGCGGCGAGAAGAGCGCGGCGGCGATCGATCCGTCCATTGCCCCACGGTACAAGCAGGTGCCCCGGCGCGCATCCGTCGCGAGGCCGATCCGAAGATCCGCCGTACGGGGGGGACCGGACCCGTCCCCGTGCCGATGACGCCTCGCGGAGGCGTTCCTATCGTCGGGATGAACGGTCACTCGACGAAGGAGCACGCGATGAACACCCATCAGCCCCGCAAGCGCCGATCGGCCCTGGCGGCTCTTCCCCTGGCGATCGCGGTCGAGATCGGTGCCATCCTGGTCGACGTGGGCGGCGCCGTGAGCGCGGCGGCCGCCTTCCTCGTCGTCTTCGGGGTGTGTCACCAGATCCGCCTGATGCGCTGGCGGCGCCAGCAGCCTGCCTAGCGTGACGGCATCTTGATTCGTCCACGGCAGGGAAGGAGCGGGACATGATGTCGATGAGTCGCGTGATCCGCTGCGCCGCCGGGCTTGCGATCGTCCTCGCCATCTCGGCACAGGTCGCGCAGGCGGCCCCGGATCACCTCACATGGAAGGGTGAGCAGGTCGGCCCGAAGCGCGGCCCGATGGTGTACACGCCGTCCGTCCACCGCGACGAGCTCGTGCTCGGCGGCACCGTGCGCCAGCCGAACGCCATCGTCCGCGTCACCGACGCGGGTGGCGGGAGCGGCTTCGACTGGGCCGCCGCCTCCGTCGGCGCCGCGTCGGTGCTCGGGACCGTGCTGGTCGCCGGTGGAGCGGCGGCGGGCGTGCGCAACCGCCGCCGCATCGCAATTCCGTAGCGGTCCGTCAGGCAAACGAGCGGGGCTCGCCCTCGGGGCCCTTCCCTCCAGATGAACGTGTAGTAGAGCACGGCGAAGTCGTGCAAGCGGGAACCGCTCGGCCTTCCGAATGCTTGGCTCTATGCGCGACCCCCATCCGTCCCACCGGTGGCGTTACGTCTCGAGCTCTCCGATCGCCTGGCAGACCTCGACATGGAACGCCGTGGCGTATCCGAGGTCGTCGACGTGGACGCGCTCGTTACGCCCGTGCACGCCCTCCGCCAGCACCTCGTTCGGCGTATGCCTGATCGGCCAGATCCCGTACGCGATCGTCCCGAACGCCTCGCGCAGGTAGTGCGAGTCGGTGAAGCCGTTGCAGATCGTGGGGAAGAGCGTCGCGCCCGGATCGTTGCGCGCGAACCAGGCGCGACACGCATCCGCGAGCGGCGTTTCGAACGGCGAGGCCGATCCGCCGGTGAGCGGCTCGGGATAGGCGATCTCGTACGGGATGTCGTCCCCCAGAGCCTCGCCGAGCTCGGCGCGGAGCTCCTCGACCGAGGCGCCCGCGACCGGGCGGCAGTCGCACTCCACGCTCGCGCGCGCAGGCATCACGTTGAGCGCGGTCGAGCCCTCGAGGCGGGTCGGCGCGATCGTCGTCGCATAGAGCGGCACGAGCAGGTCGCGCAGCATCGGGTGGAGCTCGACCGCCCGCGCCAGCCGCTCGTCGAGGCTGCCGTCGTCGCCCGCGAGGACGGCCAGCGCCGCAGCGGTTGCGGGTGTCGTCCGCCGGCGCGGCTCGTATGTCGCCAGCCGGTCGATCAGGCGGGCGAGCAGCGGCACGGCGTTCGCGCCGGCATGGGGAAGAGATGTCGGCCCGGCCTCGCCGATCGCGGTGACCACCGCCGCGCACGCGCCCTTCTCGCCCACGGTGACCGGAATTACGGTGCGGCCGTCGCGTAGCTCGAGCCGCTCGGCCGAGCCCTCGTTGAGCGCGTAGTCGGTGGCGATGTCCGGCCGTGCCTCGACGAGCCAGCGCATCCCGACGGCCTCCCTCCCGTCCTCCTCGTCGGCCTCGGCGATGAGGACGAGATCGCCGTTCCCGCGGAACCCGGCCCGGGCGAGCGCGGCCATCGCGACCGCGCGCGTCGCGAGCTCGTTCTTCATATCGGCCGCGCCGCGGCCCCAGATGTAGCCGGCATCGTCGACGTGTCCCGCGAAGGGCGGATGCGTCCAGACGTGGGGATCGTCGGCGGGCACGACGTCGGTGTGGCCGAGCAGGGCCAGCGACGGCCCGGTGCCGTGGCCGCGGATCCGGGCGACCAGGTTGGCACGGGCCGGATCGCGGGCGATCAGCTCGCACTCGACGCCGTGCTCCTCCAGGTAACGGGCCAGGAGCGCCGCCGCCGGCGTCTCGCCGCCGGGCGGGTTGCTCGTATCGATCCGCAGCAGGTCGCGCAGGAGGGCGGCCGCCTCGGCGCGGAGCTCGGCCTCGGTCGGCAGGGACATCGGCGCAGGATGTCACGCGATAGCCGAGAGGACCAGCGTCTCCTACGATGAGTACGTGAACAGGCTTCGCCGCTTCAGACGAGTACCGAGAAGCACCATCGCAATGTTCGCGACCGCCGGCGTACTCGTGCTGCTCGACCTGTTCGTCATCCACGGGTCGAAGGCGAAGGCCGAGCGCATCGGGAAGCACATGAAGATCCACGTCTACCCGACGCACTGGAACGATTACGTCCACACTGGCATCTGGGTCGTCGCGGTGATCCTGGCCGGGTACGGCATCGTGCGCTGGAACGCCGCGAGCGAGGCTCCGGCCGACGAGGCGGACGCAGCTCCGCGCATGTTCGGGGACACCATCGTCGATGCGCGCACACAGGTCGACCCCGCGATCGGCATCCGCCCGGTCAACTCCTCGCGTGACCGCTGAGCGGCGCCGTCGGCGCTGTCAGCCGGGCGGATGGTCGATACTCCGGCCATGAGTCGGCGGGTGACACGCGTCTCGATTGCTCCGGTGAAGTCGCTCGGGCTGAGCCACCCCGACACCGTCGAGCTGACCCTGTCGGGCGTGGTGGGCGATCGCCGGTTCTGGATGATCACCGACGAGGGCCGCCTGGTGAACGGCAAGCTGTGCCCGCAGCTCATGCAGATCCACTCGGCCTGGGACGAGGCGACCGGCCGGCTCTCGTTGCGATTCCCGGACGGCGCCGAGCTCGCCGGCACCGTCGAGCTGGGCGACCCGGTCGAGGCGCAGCTCTACGGCGAGCCGCATCCCTCGCGGCGGGTGATCGGCCCGTGGCAGGACGCGCTCGTCCGCTTCGCCGGGTTCCCGCTGACGCTGCTCTGGTCGGAGCGCGGCGCGGTCGACCGCGGCTCGGATCGCGGCGGCTGGGTGTCGATCGTCTCGCGCGCGTCGCTCGAGCGCCTGGGCGACGAGGTCGGCGAGCAGCCCGTCGACGGCCGCCGCTTCCGGATGCTGTTCGAGATCGACGGCGCCGGCGCGCACGAGGAGGACGGCTGGATCGGCGAGCGTGTGCGGATCGGCGACGCCGTGGTGCGGCCGCTGGGAGACGTCGGCCGCTGCGTCGTCACGAAGTGCGATCCCGACACCGGCACGTCTGACCTCGACACCCTCGGCGCGCTCGCCCGCTACCGGCGCGACGGCCAGACCGAGCCGCTGCCCTTCGGCGTCTACGGCGAGGTCGTCGAGCCCGGCCGCGTTACCGTCGGCGACGCGGTCGGCGCGTAGGCCTGGACGCGCTCGGTCGCGAGGCGCACGCCGAGCGCAACCAGCACGACGCCGCTGATCCGGTCGAGGCGAAGGCCCAGACCGCCTGGCCGCCGGCGACGCCCCGGCGGTGAGGAGGCCGGCACGACGGCCGCGCACGAGGCTGTTGCGGATCGTGAGCGCGGTGTCCGGGCCGGGCACGGCGATCACGAGCAACGACACGGCGAGGAACGCACCGAGATGGGTGGTCAGCAGGCACCTCCGGGCGTGACGATGCCGCGAGCCGATTGTGTTCAGTATACTGAACAGATGGACGGGTCCATCGCTGACGCGCTCAGGAGCAGGCGGCTCGCGGCTGGGCTCTCGCTGCGGCACGTCGCCCGCAGCGCCGGCATCTCGCCGAGCTATCTCGTGGCGCTCGAGCAGGGCCGCAATCCGACCACCGGCAAGCCGTCATCGCCGTCCCCGCCCGTGCTCGCGGCGCTCGGCCGGGTGCTCGGGATCGGCCGCTCGGAGCTCTTCGAGCTGGCGGCGCCACGGTCGCGCTCCCCGCACGTCCTGCTCTACCAGACCGGGCCGGCGCAAGCTTCTCCGGACACGGCTGCGCGACGGCTGTTCGGCGAGGCCGTGGACAGGTGGGTCGAGGTCCCGCGCGCGTCTGCACCGGAGCGCGGCCTGGCGGAGCTCGAGGCGCTCCTGGCCGATCGCCGCCCGGCGTCGACGGCGCCGCGCCTGGGCCTGATCTTCGGCGCGGCCGCCCGTCCGCGCCGGCACGACGTCCCGTCGCTCATCGCCGCCGAGGCGACCTGGGAGGCCGACGTGGCGGCCGTCTGCCGGCGCGCGCTCGGCGCCGCGCCTGTCGCGAACGTCTGCGTGTACCGCGAGACCGACATCCGGCGGCGGGCGGACGGGGTCGATCCGCTCGCGTCCGCGCTCGAGCTCGTGCGGACGCATCCGCTCGTCGCCGTGGCCGACTCGCGGGCGGAGATCACGACCGGCGCGGCCGCCATCGAGCGGATCCTGGTCGGCCTGGCGCCTGCCGAGACGCGGGCCGGCACCTGGGGGGAGCTCGCACACGCCGCGGCGCTCGGCCTCGCCGGCGAGCGCGCGTGAGCACCTCGCCGACGACGGTCGAGCGGCGGGAGGGGCGGCTCGCGCCGAATCCGCTCGCGGGCGCGGCGATGATCGTCGGGACGAGCGCGAGCATCCAGATCGCGGCCGCGCTGGCTCATGACCTCTTTGCGACCCTCGGGCCAGCGGGGACTTCGGCGCTTCGGTTCACCCTCGGGGCCGCGATGCTCTTCGCCGTCGTCCGGCCCCGGATCCGCGGCCGGGACGGCGAGGCGTGGTGGGCGATCGCGCGCTACGGCGGTTCGATGGCCGTGCTGAACCTCACCTTCTTCGAGGCCATCCAGCGGCTGCCCATGGGGATCGCCGTCACGCTCGCGTTTCTTGCGCCGCTCGCCATGGCGCTGGCCGGCTCGCGGCGTCGCCGGGACGTCGCGTTTGCGCTCGTTGCCGGTGCCGGCGTGCTCCTGCTGAGCGGCGTCGGACGGCCCGGGTCGGTCATCGGGATCACCTTCTCGATCGCCGCCGGTGTCGCGTGGTCGAGCGTCGCGTATGCAGGGCGCACCGTCGGTGCGCGCACGTCGCGGCTCGACGGCCTCGCGCTCGCGTTGCCGATCGCCGCTGTGGTCACCCTGCCGTTTGGCATCCTCCGATTCGGTGCGGTCGACGCGCACGCGTTCGGGCTCGGGATCGTGATCGCCGCCGGCGGGCTGATCCTGCCGTTCGCGCTCGAGCTCGAGGGGCTGCGCCGCCTGGAACCGCGGACGGTCGCGGTCATCTACAGCCTTGACCCGGCGATCGCCGGCCTGGTCGGGTTCGTCGCACTGGGGCAGACGATGACCGGCGCGCAACTCCTCGGCATGGCCGCCGTGGTCGTCGCGAGCATCGGCGCGGTCTGGAGCTCGACGCCCCGCTCGGGCTGACTCGTTCTTCTCTTGTTGCCTTCTTCGCAACTTGCGTGGATAACGGAGTGAGTGTGGCCGGCGGGTACCCGTTCGGCTGAGACGTTCGGTTGCAAGAGGAGGGCAAGTGAGACGGCTAGGCAAGACGCGCGTTGCTGTTGCCGCTGCGCTCGCTGTGGCAGGTGCGATGTTGGTTGCGCCGGCAGCGGAGGCGGCGGTCGTAACGCAGACCCCGCTGGTTGGCTACCAGCCCAACAACACCGTCCGCGACATGATCGTGGTCGGGAACACGGCGTACATCGGTGGCAGCTTCACCGCGCTCACCTCGGCGAACGGGGCGACGACGGTCACGCGGAATCACGCCGCGGCGATCGACATGACCACCGGCAACGTGCTGCCGTGGAACCCGAACGTGAGCGGCACGGTGTACACGATCCTTCCCGCCGGGAACAACGTGTACCTGGGTGGCTCGTTCACGACGGTCGGCGGCGCGACGCACAAGAACATCGCCGAGGTGAACAACACGAACGGCGCGGTCGTGACCGCGTTCGCCAACAGCTCGCGGCCGAACAAGGCCGTGCGCGCGCTGGTGATCGCGAACGGCAACCTCTACGTCGGCGGGGCGTTCACCAGCCCGCGGTCGTTCATGATGGAGGTCAACGCCACGACCAACGCGTACATCCCGACGTGGCAACCGGTCGTCGACGCCGAGGTGCGTGCGCTCGCGACCGACACGAGCCAGACCCGGATCGTCGAGGGCGGCTTCCAGCAGTGCCCGGTCGGTTCCGGCTGTGACGGCCGCATCGGCATCGGCGCCGTCAACACCACGGACGGCTCGTTCCTGCCGTTCGCCTACAGCGGCCCGCCGACGTTCATCCCGCCCCCGGGCTTCCCGTACCGCCCGTTCCAGGTGATCCAGATGACGCAGGACGGGAACACGCTGTTCGCGTCGGGCACGGGCAACGGCGGCACCGCCCTCAGCCTGAACATGGAGGACGGCACGCTGAACTGGCAGGCCGGCTTCAACGGCAACGTCGTCGGCATCGGTGTCACCGACGGTGTCGTGTACGCAGGCGGCCACTACAGCAGCTACTGCGGGCCGGTCCCCGGCAACAACTTCTTCTGCGCCGGTCGCCCGGGCTCCGCTGCCCGGTCGAAGCTGTCGGCGTTCGATGAGGCCACCGGTGCGCTCGAGCCGTGGACGCCCACCGTCAACACCGCTCTCGGCATCGAGGCGGTCGGCGCCGACCTCGGTCGTGTCGCCGTCGGCGGTGAGTTCACCCGGATCTCCGGCGTGGCGGTCAACCACTTCGCGCGGTACCAGCAGTAACCGCCCGGAGCAGCTGACGTGCCCCGTCCCTCGCGAGAGGGGCGGGGCACATGCATGGTCCGGCTCAGAATCGTCGCTCCCATGACGATTAGCCGGGTGAGATGGAATCTGACGAGACTCGGCCGCCGCTCGACCCGGCCCTCGCGGCGACGCTCGCGACGAGCGACGTCCTGCGCCGCATCGCCGGAACGGCGGCGATCCACCTGTACGAGCTGCGGTACGACGCCGACGGGTCGTACGAATGCACGGCCTTCATCGGCGAAGGCCTCGAGAGCCTGCTCGGCGCCATGCCCGCGGACGTCGACGAGGAGCTGGCCTGGGAGCAGGCCGTCCATCGGGAGGATCGCGCGTCCTACGACGCGTTCAACGCGGCATGCCGTCGCGGCGAGGCGTCGGAGATCGAGTTCCGGCTCGTGGGGTTCGACGGCGTGACCCGGTGGGTGTGGGAGCGAGCCCGGCCGCGCGTCCAGGACGGCGTGGTCTGGGTGGACGGGGTCGTCGCCGACGTCACCGAGCGCCGCCGCGCCGCCGACGAGCTTCGGGAGGCCCGCGCGCGGCTCGAGCATCTCGCCTATCACGACAGCCTCACGGAACTGCCAAACCGCGCCGCGTTCAACGAGCATCTCGTGACGGCGATCGCGGACGCCGGCCGTGCCGGCCGCAGCCTGGCGGTTCTCTACATCGACCTCGATGACTTCAAGCTCGTGAACGACGGGTTCGGGCACGCCGCCGGCGACGAGCTCCTCGTGCACTGCGCGGAGCGGTTGCGCGCGGCCTGCCGCCGGGGAGACCTGGTAGCCCGCCAGGGCGGCGACGAGTTCCTCATTCTCGTGCGCGATTCGGAGAGCGACGAGCACGCGCGGCGCTCCGCGGAGGCGGTTGCCGTATCCGTGCGCGAGACCCTGAGCCGCGACTTCCTCGTCGCCGGGGTGAGCGCCTACATCACGCCCAGCATCGGCGTGAGCCTCTTTCCGCAGGACGGGACCAGTGCCGAGGAGCTCCTGAAGAAGGCGGACATCGCGCTGTACGCCGCCAAGCACGCCGGGCGTGACAGCCATCGCTACTACCGCCGCCCGGAGCGAGACTCCGGATACGACCTGACCATCGCGACGGAGCTGCGAGACGCGCTGCGGCGCGACGACCTCATCCTGCACTACCAGCCCCTCGTCGAGCTCGAGGGCGGGAGGATCGTCGGCGCGGAGGCGCTCCTGCGATGGAACCACCCCGTTCGTGGGCTGATCCCGCCGGGGCAGTTCCTGCCCGTCGCCGAGCGCAGCGGCCTGATCCGCCCGATCACGAGCTGGGTCGTCGAGCGTGCGTGTGAGCAGGCTCTCCGATGGCACACCGACGGGCGCGATCTCCACGTCGCCGTCAACCTGCCCGCCGCGTACTGGGAACCGGAGGCGATCCGGCAGACCCTCGCCACGATCGCTGCGTTCGGCCTTGACGCCGACCGGCTGACGCTCGAGATCACCGAGCAGGCCGCGATGGGCGACGCCGCCGAGGACGAGGCGACGCTCGCGCTCCTTCACTCCAGTGGCCTCGGCCTCGCGATCGACGATTTCGGCACCGGCTACTCCTCACTCGGCCGGTTGCGCCGGATCCGGCCGAGCCTCATCAAGATCGACCGCTCGTTCGTCTCCGACCTTCCGCACGATCGGGAAGCGGCGGTGCTCGTGCAGACCATGGTCACGATGGCCGCGAAGCTCGGGATGACGTGCCTGGCCGAGGGGATCGAGACCGACGCTCAGCTGGCGTTCCTGCGCGAGAACGGCTGCGCGCTCGGTCAGGGCTTTCTGTACAGCAGGCCGGTGGATGCCGACGCGTTCGACCGCCTGCTCGCGGGCAACGGCCGGATATCCGGCCGCCGGGCGGCCTAGAGTCGCCTCGCGTCGATACAAGGCGCCAACCGGCGACTCTACTCCGTCCACTGATGTCCGGTTGATCTCGCGTTGACTGAAGAAAACGACGAGGCTCGTACGTCATTCCTCGTGGTGAGCGCGGCGACAGAGCACCAGCAGATCTCCGATGCGGCTTCCGGAGCGCAACTCGCAGACATCGAGGCGCTCTACCGCGCGGAGTACAGCCGGTTCGTCGCCGTGCAGGACGGATTCGCCCAGGCGATCCGCTCGCGCGCGGCCTTCCGCGCCCGCACGGCCCACGCCTGGGGCATGTGACCACCTGGCACGGTCCGCCGGCTGCGGCCGACACGACCGCACGTCAGCACCAGGGGCGGATCGAGATCGTCGCGCGCCGTGGCGCGAAGCTGACCGAGGCGCGGGTTCTGTGCAGGTACGGCGACGGCGCATACCGGCTGCCCGTGTGCGGAGCGCTCGCCCGGTACGTCGCATTTCTGCGCCTCCCGCATCCGGACGACACCGCACCAAGCTCGGGCGACTTCACGCGTCTCAGCGGCGACCTCGGTGGCTGGCGCGGGAATCTCGTCATCACCCCGCAGCGGCTGGACGGGGCGCCGGCCGGGCTGCGGGCTGCGGTCGTGCACGGACTCGCGGCGACGCACGGGACGCCGATCAAGGTGGTGCCGCCCGGCGTCGACTGCGTCGTCAACCCGAACCCATGCTTCCGGAACGTCCCGACGACGATCCACAAGGTGATCGATGCGATCAACCGGCACGGGTTCGACCTGCGCCGCATCCAGCCGGAGCAGATCCCCGAACGGTTCACGAGCCTCCTACCGGCGGGAGCGCACATCGCGGGTGCGGCCACGAACGCCGGCGATCCGGCGGTGGCGCGGCGCGGCTACATGCTCACCATCCAGTTCGATCGCACGATCCCGTCCTCGGCCCGCGGCGCCTACGTGCACCTGCTGGGGCGGACGTGGGGCGTGTTCGTCGACGAGGACTTCCTGACCTTCTACCACCCGTTCGTGTTCCCGAGGCCACTTCCCCCACGACCTGTACAAGAAGGGCCCGCGGAACCGGCTTCGCCGCATCCGGGAGTATCAGGCGCAGGCCCGGATCGACGCGAAGAAGGACAAGTACGGGTACCTCGTGATCCGGACGATGGACGCGCTCACCCGGACGCGCTAGCCCGTCGCATCCTTCTGCCACACCGAGACGTGGCTCGTGCTCTCCTCGGTAAACGGGTTTCGATTCCAGTCGCTCCATCGGTGGCGCAGCGACATCCCGCCGAGGCGGGCCATCAGGTCGAGCTCGGACGGCCACACGTACCGGAAAGGCACCGAGAGCGAGTCGAAGCCGCCGTCCTCGTTGCGCCAGTAGTGGTGCGAGACCATGCCCTGGCCGACCACCTCGTATTCGTCGAAGCCGAGCCGGTCGGCGGTGACCGTGAACGGGACGGCCGTCTGGCCGGGCGGGAGCCTGCGCAGGTCGGGGACGCCGACCTCGACCACGAAGTGCCCGCCCGGCGCGAGATGTGCGCCGGCGTTCCGGAAGCAGGCGACCTGCGCATCCTGCGTGGTCAGGTTGTTGATCGTGTTGTAGACGAGGTAGGCGACCGCGAACGTCCCGTCGACCCGCGTCGTCGCGAAGTCGCCGATCGTGACGCCGATCGACTCCGCGCCGGGCTTCGCGCGCAGCCGGGCGACCATCGCCTCGGACAGGTCGATGCCGTGCACGCGGACGCCGCGCTCCGCCAGCGGCACGCCGATGCGGCCCGTGCCGATGCCGAGCTCGAGGGCGGCGCCGTCGCCGGCCAGGTCCGCCAGCAGGTCGACCACCGGAGCGATGGCCGAGGGGGCGAACATGCCGTCAGACGGATCGTCGTAGCGGGCTGCGACGTCCTCGCCGAAGTAGTTCTCGGGCATGCCACACTCTAGGCGGCACCCGACCCAGGAGACGATCAATGAGCCCGGCCCCGGTCTTCGATCTCGACGACATGCAGTTCAGCCCCACCGCCTGGCTCTTCGAGGGCGCGAAGCACGGCGGCGCCGGCGTCTCGATGTTCGTCGTCCGCACGCCGCCCGGCGGCGGCGTCGACCTGCACGTGCACCCGTATCACGAGACGTTCCTCATGCTCGAGGGCGAGGGGCGCTGGACGGCCGGCGACGAGGTCGTCGAGCTGCGCCGGAACCAGATGCTGGTCGTGCCGCCGGAGACCCCGCACGGCTTCCGCAACACCGGCGACGGCCCGCTCCTGGTCGTCTCCGTGCACGAGGCGGACACGCTCGAGCAGACCTTCCTCGGGGAGGAGCCGCGTTGACGTTCGACCTCGTCGTCCGCGGCGGCCGGGTCGTGACGGCGCACGAGGACTACGTCGCAGACATCGCGGTCTCGGGCGGGACGATCGCGGCGATCGGCTCGGGCCTGCGCGGCGCCCGCGAGATCGACGCGGAAGGCAAGCTCGTGATCCCGGGCGCGATCGACGGGCACGTGCACATGCGCACCGAGCGGCCGGTCTCGGTCTACGACGACGACTGGGACAGCGGCACGATCGCCGCGGCGTTCGGTGGCGTCACCGCAATCGTCGACCAGGCCCAGGTCGAGCCGGGGCTGACGCTGACGGAGGGGGTCGAGGGGCGGCTGGCGGCGGCCGCCGGCAAGGCGGTCATCGACTACGGCCTGCACGTCAACCTGCGCGAGCCGAACATCGAGCGCGTCTCCGAGTTCGCGGCACTCGCGGCGCGGGGGATGCCGAGCTTCAAGTTCTACATGACCTACGACACCTACAAGGTGCCCGACGACGTGCTCTTCGTCGGCATGCAGGAGGTCGCGCGGCTCGGCGGCCTTGCGATCGTGCACGCCGAGAACGACGTCATGATCGCCGAGCTCGAGCGCCAGAACGCGGCCGCCGGCCGAACGGGCGCGCGGGCGAACGCGGCGGCGCGGCCGCCCGAGCTCGAGGCCGAGGCGGTCTACCGCTGCCTGGCGATGGCGCAGGTGGCCGGCGCGCGCACGCTGATCTTTCACGTCACCGCGGCCGATGCGGTGCGCGAGATCGCGGCCGCGAAGGCGCGGGGGCAGGCCGTGTTCGGCGAGGCCGTCCTGCCCTACCTGATGCTGACGATCGACGCGGCCGACGAGCCGGTCAGCGGCACCGCGCTCGACATCGGCCCGCCGTTGCGCGACGCGACGCACCGGCGGTCGCTGTGGGAGGGCCTCGCCGGTGGGGCGCTCGACATCATCTCGACCGACCACGGCCCCCGCCGCCGCGTCCGCGCGGCGGATGGGACGGTCACCACACCGCCGGGCACGTCGGGCGTCGAGGTGCGCCTGCCGCTCGCCTACACCTTCGGCGTCCGCGCCGGCCACTTCTCGCCGAACCGGTGGGTCGAGGTCTGCTGCACCCGGCCCGCCGAGGTCTTCGGGCTGACGCGGAAGGGCCGCATCCTGCCCGGCTACGACGCCGACCTGGTCGTCTTCGATCCCGAGCGGCGGGTGACGCTCTCCCACACGAACCTGCACTCGAACATCGACCACTCAACGTACGAGGGCGTCGAGGTCGTCGGCTTCCCGGTTGTCACGATCGGCCGCGGCGAGGTGCTGGTCGCCGACGGGGAGCTGCACGTGGCGCCCGGCCGCGGGCGCTTCGTCGAGCGCAGCTACGCCTAGCGGGTCAGTCCGGCGACAGCGGCGGGCCGAGCAGCGTCATCTCGTGCCGCTCGAAGCACGCGGCGACGGTCGCCCGGTCGGGTGCGCCGTTGCGCGTGAGCGGCCCGAGCTCCTCGTAGAACCGGTGGCCACCGCCGGGGGTGTAGACCACCACGATCTGCGCCGGCTCGCCGGTCAGGTTCAGGAACGCGTGCGGGACGCCGGAGGGCAGGTACGCGAACCCGCCCGGCTCGCAGGTGAACGTCTCGTCCCCGATCCGTACCTTGAACCGGCCGGACAGGACGTGGATCGCCTCCTCCTGGCGGTGGTGCACGTGCAGCGGCGGGCCGCCGCGCGGCGCCACGTCGACGATGAAGTAGTCGAACGCGCCGCCGGTCTCGTCGCCCGTGAGCTTGAACACCAGGTCGCGCCCGGGACCGGACTGGAGCCGGAGGCCGTCGTCGGGGCCGAGCACCTTGTGCGGCTGGGGAGTCATGCGGAGCCTCCGGGTAGGATAATTTCTGCTGAAAGCAAATAGGTATTACCAGTTGAAAGGATCTGTGTCAAGGATGCCGCCGGCACGACCCGAGCCTCCCGAGCCCGCCCCCTTCACCGACGACGAGTTCCGTGCCTGGCGGGGCTTCCTCCGTCTCCACCGCAAGATCACCGACGAGCTCAACCGGCGGCTGCTCGAAACGCACGACCTGCCGCTGCTGCACTACGGCGTGCTGATCACGCTGATCACGGTCCCGGAGCGGCGGATGCGCATGACCGACGTCGCCGAGCGGGTGCTCGTCAGCCCGAGCGGCATGACCCGGGCCGTGGCCAGGCTGGCCGGCGACGGCCTGGTCGAGCGGACGCAGGACGCGAACGACCGGCGCAGCTTCCTCGTGACCCTCACCCCGCGCGGCGTGCGACGTCTGCGAAAGGCGCAGGAGACGCATCACGACTGCGTGCGCGAGCTGCTCTTCGGCGGCCTGGGGGCGAAGGACGTGCGGCGGCTGGCGGCCCTGTTCGACCCGCCGGCCTGAGGCCGGCTACGCCTGCGGCAGCTTCTTGGCGCCGCGCCTCGTGACCGGGTTGGACGGCGGCGGCACCACCGGCCCGATGTCGCCGTCGGGCGCCTCGTCGAGGTCGACGATCACGGGTGCGTGGTCGCTCGGCCCCTTGCCCTTGCGGGCCTGACGGTCGATCCACGCGGCCTTGACGCGCGCGGCGACCGGGTCGCCGGCCAGGATGAGGTCGATGCGCATGCCGAGGTCCTGGTGGAACATCCCAGCCCGGTAGTCCCAGTAGCTGAAGACGCGCTCGCCCGGCCAGCGGTCGCGGACGACGTCGTGCAGCCCGACGGCCATCAGCTCCGCCAGCGCCTCGCGCTCCCGCGGCGTCACGTGGGTCTGGCCGATGTAGGCGTCCGGGTCGAACACGTCGGCGTCGGTCGGCGCGATGTTCATGTCGCCGCACACGACGGTCGCCGGCCCCGCGGCTGCGACGACGGCGCGGAGCGCCGTCAGCCACTCGAGTTTGTACTCGTAGTGGTCGGACTCCGGCACGCGGCCGTTCGGCACGTAGACCGAGTGGATGCGGACGCCGTCGCAGGTGGCGGCGACCGCCCGGGCCTCGGGGTGCGGGAATCCGGGGGCGTCTGCCAGGCCGGTCGTCACGTCGGCCAGGCCCACCCGGGAGAGGATCGCCACCCCGTTCCATGCCGTCTCGCCATGGGCGGCGAACTCGTACCCGCGGTTGGCGAGCTCATCGCCCAGCAGCTCGGCCAGCGCCTCGTCGGCGAGCTTGGTCTCCTGGAGGCAGACGACGTCCGGCTTGCGCTCGTCCAGCCACGGCACCAGCCGGGGCATGCGCTGCTTGATGGAGTTGACGTTCCAGGTCGCGATGCGCACGGGCTACACCGTACCGGAGCCCGGGCGCGCGGCCCGCGGATCAGGCGGGCAGCCGCGCGGGCAGGCCGAACCGGGGGAAGCGCTCGCCGCCGATGAAGGCGGTCACCTCGGCGACGCGGTCGCCGCGCAGGGTCAGCACGTCGATCACGTCCGCCTCGAAGTCGCCCCGCTGCTCGTCCCAGGTGTAGCAGCCGACGGCCAGCTGCCCGTTCGCCCATGCCGGCAGGTGGCGCCAGCGCACCTGGAACGGCGAGCGGGTGAGGAAGGCGACGATCTCGTCGAGGCCCTGGTACCACGCGCTCGCCGGCGGCATCGACCAGGCGGCGTCCTCGGTCAGGAGGGCGACCACCCCGTCGACGTCGGCGTGCTCGATCGCCTCGATGTAGGCGCCCACGAGGGCGCGGCTGCGCTCGTCGCCGAGTTCGCGCAGCGTCGCCTGCTGGCTGCGCTCGGGGGCGCGCTCGCGGATCGTCGCCCGCGCCCGCTGGAGGGCGCTGTTCACGGACGGGACGCTGGTCTCGAGCAGCGTGGCGGCCTCGCGCGCCGAGAAGTCGAGCACGTCGCGCAGGAGCAGCACGGCGCGCTGGCGCGGCGGCAGGTGCTGGAGGACGGCGACGAAGGCGAGCTCGAGCGTCTCCCGCTCCTCGTAGCGCGCCCCCGGCGACGGCGCGGTCGGCACCGCGTCCTCGGGATAGGCCTCGATCCAGACGGTCTCGGCCAGCGGGACTCCGCCCTGTGCGCTCGTCCCCCCCGACGGCCCGTAGTCGCGCGGCAGGACGCGGCCGGGCCTGCGCCGCACGAGCTGGAGGCAGGCGTTGGTCGCGATCGTGTAGAGCCAGGTGCGCAGCGAGCTTCGGCCCTGGAAGCGGCCGATCCCGCGCCACGCGCGCAGGAGGGCGTCCTGCATCGCGTCGTCGGCGTCCTCCAGCGACCCGAGCATGCGGTAGCAGTGGGCATGGAGGCTGCGGCGGTGCGGGTCGACCAGCTCGCCGTAGGCGCGGTCGTCCCCGGTGCGCGCCCGGCCGAGCAGCTCGGCCTCGGCGGGCGTGAGGAATGTGGTTGCGGTGTTCATCTGCAATGTGAGATTACGGCGCGCCCGCGAACTCATCGGTCGACGGGCGATGAGTTTGCGGCCGGGGCGCGATCCAACTCCTCGACCGAACCGAAACCTGGAAGGAGCGCCGAGATGCCGCGCCATATCTTCAACCTGCGAGCCCAGCCCGAGCCGACCCGCCCCGCCCGCGACGTGATCATCGCGGTCCGTCGCCGCGCCACGCGCGACACGTCGCGGACGTGGGACTGATGGGCGACGGGCCGCCGGAGAGGCAACCTCCGGCGGCCCGTTTGCTCACGAACCGCGGTGGTACCTGACGAGCCTCGCGGACTCGGGCGGGCCCTGGACGGCGATCTCGCGGACCGGGCCGATGCCCGGGATGTACGCCTTCTCGTCGATCACCCCCGGTTCGAGCCGCGACCACTCGATGTGACGCCGACGCCGGCGTGCGCCTCGATCCGACGCGGGCTCGGCAGGCGCTCGCAATCTGATCGACAACGCCATCCGGCACTCGCCCCACGGCGACACCGTCCGTGTCTATGCGGACGCGGAGGACGGGCGGACCACGTTCGCCGTCGAGGACGACGGCCCCGGGTTCGAGGCCGGGCTGCTCGACGCCCCCTTCGTCGCGTTCCATCGCGGGCACGCGCCGCCTATCCGGGCAGTGGCCTTGGCCTCAGCATCGTCGCGGCTGTCGCGGACGCCCATCACGGACGATGGACGCGGAGAACCGCGCGTTCGGCGGAGCGCGCGTGACCCTTGTCCTTGCGGCCGGGCCCGCACCTCGCACGGGCCCGGCCGCGTCCGCCGCTCAGCCGACGGGGTTGCCGTCGACGATGTAGACCGTGTCGAGGTTGGCCGCGGAGATCAGGAAGTCCGGGGTGCCGTTCCCGTTCGTGTCGCCGATGCCGACCGCGTCGAAGCCGAGGTTCTCGTTCGGCGTGGTGCTGGTGATCGTGCGCAGGCGCTTCCCGGTCACCCCGGAGAAGATCTGCACCTTGCCGGCCGCCTTCGCGCCGTCGCTGCTCGTATAGTTGCCGACGATGATGTCGGGCACGCCGTCGCCGTTCACGTCGCCCGCGGAGCGGCCCGGGCCCATGCCCTCACCGGCGGCCCCGCGCCACGCATGCAGGCGGGAGCCGTCGACGCCGGAGTACACGGCGGCAAAGCCGCCCGCCGCGCCGGCGTTGTTCGAGGCGTAGTCGCCGACGTAGACGTCCGGCACGCCGTCGCCGTTCACGTCCCCCACCCCGGCCACGAAGAACTGGCCGAACGCCGCGTTCCCGCGCTCGCCGTGGATGCGGAAGAGCAGCTTGCCTGTGCGCCCGGAGTAGACGTAGACCGCGCCGTGCCCGGGATCCTTCCCGCTCGCGCCGACGATCAGGTCGGGCACGCCGTCGCCGTTCAGGTCTGCGGTATGGGCGACGCCGTCTCCGAACTCGTCGGCGCGGCGGTGCGCCGAGAGCACCCGGATGGTGCGGAACGTCCGCCCCGAGATCACGTACGCATGCCCGGCGGCCGCCCCGGTGCCGGGCGCGCCCACGAGCAGGTCGGGGACGGCGTCGCCGTTCACGTCGCCGGCGCTCGACACGGCCGCGCCGAACATGTCGCCGTGGCGGTGTCCGCGCAGGCGCGTGATCGTCCTGCCGCTCGCGCCCGAGTAGACGTAGGCATGCCCGATGTCGTCGGCCTGGCCGAGAGCGCCGCTGATGACGTCGGAAACGCCGTCGCCGTTCACGTCGCCGGCGTCCGCGACCGCGTAGCCGTTCTGCTCGCCGGGCCGGCCGCTGCGGCGGAAGAGCAGGTGGCCGGTGCGGCCCGAGTAGACCCAGACCCGACCCTGCATGTTCGATCCGCCGTCGACCTCGCCGATGACGGCGTCGGTCACGCCGTCGCCGTTCACGTCGCGCAGCTCGCTCACCGCCCAGCCGAAGAACGCGCCCTTGCCGGTGGTCGGGCCGTGGAAGGTGTGCAGCACGTGTACCGGCTGCACGAAGCTGCCGGACGCGCCGGCCGCGGCCGTGGACATTGCCAGGACGACCGCCGCGACGGCCGTCGCGCGCCTGAAGACTCGAGACATCGATCCCTCCTCCGTGGACTCGGGATCGATGCTACGAACGCGTTGCCGCGATGACATAGGACGTTGTTGCGGCCCGCGCTCAGGCGGCCAGCAGGCGCCCGACCAGGCCGGGCAGCGCCGCCTGGTCGGCGGCGATCGCCCGCACCGCGGACGGCGTCTCGCCGAACGCCCGCCGGAACCGGGCGGTGAAGTGGCTGTGGCCCTGGAACCCGAGCTCGAGCGCGATGTCGGCGACCGGCGCCCCGGCCAGCAGGGGGCCGAGGGAGCGGCGCAGCCGCAGGTGCAGGTGGTACTGGTGCATCGTGTAGCCGGTGCGGGCGTGGAACGCGCGGAGGAGGTGGAAGCGCGAGTAGTGCGCCTCGCGGGCGATCCGCTCGAGCGGGAGCAGCCGTCCGGGCGAGCGGGCCATGAGCTCCTTGGTGTGCTCGACTGCACCCCCACCGGCGCCGCTGGCCACAGCCGGCGAGGGCCGAAGCGTCGTCACCACCAGATCGCGGGCCAGCCGCTCCCCCACCGCCGCGTCGTAGGGCGGCCGGCACAGATAGGCGGCCAGGAGCCGCTGCGCCAGCCAGACCGTCGGCGGCAGCGCCGGGTCGCCGGACCGCCCCGGTCGCAGGCCCAGCTGCTCGCACATCGCCGCCCCGAGCACGACGAACAGGCAGTGGTCGCCCTCGCTGGTCAGGTGGCGGCGGTGGAACCGCAGCCGCGGCGGGTAGAGCACGGCGTGGTTCGGGGTCGCGACGAGCTCCGGCATGGCCCGCCGGGCGATGTGCACCGGCGTCCACGGGAACAC
The DNA here is from genome assembly GCA_036273515.1 of Gaiellales bacterium. Lineage (GTDB taxonomy): Bacteria > Actinomycetota > Thermoleophilia > Gaiellales > JAICJC01 > JAICJC01. Next base: position 58,380 of record DASUHM010000044.1, on the reverse strand, counting down.
GACGTGGAAGCCCTCGCCGATGTCGTTCTCGCGCGCCCACCGGCCGTCCCCGGGCGGGCACACGAACTCCCCGACGGTGACCTCGTCGGTCGCGAGCAGCGTGCGGATGGTGGCGTGCGCGGCCATGGCTCCAGTATGGCGCGTCCGGGCGTTGGCGCTGGCACGAAGTTGCGCAATTGCGCCGTTCAGCGGATCAGCGCGTCGAGGCTCTCCGCCGGCAGTCCGTGCTCGGCGAAGTGCCGGCGCGTCTTCTCGAGCCGCGTGAAGACGTCGTCGTAGCCGATCGGCGTGCCGTCGGGATCGACGTAGATCAACGCGCCGTGCACGTGGAACGTCGTGATCATCTCGTCGCAGCCCTCGGGGACGACGAGCGTGTGCGTCTCGCCCGGCGGCTCGAACGCGAAGCCGCCCTCGGCCGCCTCCCAGTCGTGCTCGAGGTAGTGCCAGCGGCCACGCTGCACGAAGGCGAGCACCGGCCCGGTGTGGCGGTGGCGGGCGACGATGCCGGCCCGCGTCACCTTCATCACGTGCGCGTACGCGCCGTGGGTCACGTCGAAGAGCAGTGGCCGCGACCACACGCCCTCGTCCAGGGCCACCCACAGCCGTTCGTCCCGGGGAAGCAGATCGGCGAGGACGAGGTCGTCCCGCATGTCTGTCGGTTGGGCGCCCCGGTACGGCGTGGCGGAGGCGTCTCGGACTCGGGCACGGTCGACGGTCATGGCTCGGGATCTCCTCGTGTCGTCGATGAACGTTTCGCGCGGACGTACGTCATAGCGGATGACAACCGTCACATCGAATCGGTGACGGATCGGTCTACCGCGCTCACGGGCGGACAGCCACCATGCAGAGACGATCCCGATTCGACATGCGGAGAGATGATGATGACTGAGAAGACCCGGCGTCACGGCGATGGTGCTGATCTGGGGCCTTGCGACGACGCTCCCGGGGTACAACGCGTGCGACTGTGCGCACCGGAGCCGAGCCTGACGCTCTCGTGACGACCGCCCTCGGTGCGGCGATGCGGGCGAACGCGGAGCTTCGCCGTCTGCGCGACGAGCGGGCCCGGATCGCCGTGGCCGAGGAGCGCATGCGGATCGCCCGCGACCTGCACGACCTGCTCGGGCACACGCTCTCGCTGATCGCACTCAAGACCGTCCTCGCCTGGGTCGTCCGCGAGGCGGCGACGAACGTCGTCCGCCATAGCGGCGCTCGCCGCTGCGCGATCCGCGTTCGCGACCAGGACGGCGACGTCGCGGTCGAGGTCGACGACGACGGCACCGCGGTCGCGGCCGGCGGCGGGGGCGCAGGGCTGGCAGGGCTGGCGGAGCGTGCGCGCGACCTCGACGGCACGTTCGACGTCGCTGCGCGGCCCGAGGGCGGGTTCCGCGGACGCCTGAGCGTTCCGGTGCGGCGACGTGATCCGCGTGCTGATCGCAGAGGACCAGGCGATGGTGCGCGGCGCGCTCACGAGCCTGCTCGGGCTCGAGCCGGACATCGAGGTCGTGGCCGAGGTGGGGCGCGGCGACGAGGTGCTCGCGGCCGCGCTCGCCCACGATCCGGACGTCGCGCTCCTCGATATCGAGATGCCTGGTCAGGACGGCATCTCGGCAGCCGCGGAGCTCCGCCTCAACCTGGCCCGGACGCGGACGCTGATCCTGACCACGTTCGGCCGTCCCGGCTATCTCCGCCGTGCCATCGAGAGCGGCGCCTCCGGGTTTCTCCTGAAGGACGAGCCTGCCGGGCAGCTGGCGGACGCGATTCGCGAGCTGCATGCGGGGAGGCGCGTCATCGACCCCGGCCTCGCCGCTGCGGCGATCGCCGACGGCGTCAGCCCGCTCACCGAGCGGGAGCGAGACCTGCTCACCGCCGCGGCCGAGCACGACACTGCCGGTCAGATCGCGGGCCACCTGTTCCTTGCCGAGGGGACTGTCCGCAACTACCTGAGCGTCGCGATCCGGAAGCTGGGCGCCCGGAATCGGGGTGAGGCGATCGAGATCGCACGCGACAAGGGCTGGCTGTGAAATCGTGCGATTGGGAGACTGCACGGCGGGTATACAGCGGGCATGTTCGGGCGTGAGCGGGTCGTTCCAAGCATCCTCGCGGGGGTCGGTGCGGTGCTGGCGGGGATGCTCGTCGGCAGCAGCTTCGCCGGTCACTCCGCTGGCGTGGTCAAAGCGGTGGCCGTGCAGGCAGTGATGCCCCCGGCCGCGCACGCCTCGATCCCCGATCCCTCCGATCCGCCCGCGGCGCAGCGGGGCTCCGTGGGCCGCCGGGTGGCGGTCGCGCTGCGCGGCGCGCCAATCGCCCGAATCGCGCGTCCGGCCGCGACCCGGCCCTCTCGACCGGCATGGGCCACGGCTCCGAAGCGTCTCGGCCACGTCAAGGCCGATCCCCCGACGCACCCGGCGGCCTCACGGGCCTCGCATCGCCGGCGAGGTCATCGCCACCACGCCGGCCGCGGCCACCGCCATCCGGCGCGCCACCACGGTGCCCACCGCCACCACGCGCGCGGACACCACCGCCGGCACCACGCACACCACCGGGGCTGACCCCCGGCCCGCGGCCCGGCGCTTGAAGACGCGGCCAAGGCGGATCGGTGACACTCCGTGACGTGCGTTCGAGTCGCCGGCGCTTCCTGGTCGCCGCGGCCGTGCTCGGCTCGGCGGTCGTCTCCGGGTGCGGAGGAGCACCCGCGCCGCCGCGCTATCGCTGGCGCAAGGGGGCGATGGACGGCGGCGGCTACTGCAACGCCATGGCGGTCGATCCGCGGGCCGCCGGCAACGCCGCGGCGGCCGGCGACATCTGGGGCGAGTACGCGACCGGGAGCGGCGGCGCGCTCTGGTATCCGACCATGATCGGGGCGACCGCCGTCGACGAGATCTACGGCCGCGCCGTCGCCTACTCGCAGCTGCACCCTGGCCTGCGCTACTACGGCATCGGCGTGCTCCGAGACCGGGACGCCCGCGGCCACGGCTACCTGGGCGCGGTGGCGCCGGGATCGCTCCGGCTCGAGCGCCTGAACGAGGGGATCACGTTCTCGAGCGACTTGCCGGTCGGCACCGCCCACGACGTCCCCCGCGCGGTCGGGCACCTGATCGCCGTCGACCACGACCGCAATCGCGGCATCGAGTACCTGTACGCGCTCTCCCGCCAAGGGCTCGTGCGCTCGACCGACGGTGGCAGCTCGCTCAGCCGGCTCGGGCTCGCCGCGCCTCTACCGCACGCGGCCTGGTCGGCGCTGTGCGTCTGCCCGGACGGCTCGCTGTTGGCGGCGAGCTTCCGGACGAGCTACCGGTCGGGATCGCAGGTGTGGCGGATCGAGAGCCCGCGCGCGCGGCCGGCGATCGGCCTCGAGCGGGCGGCGCCGGCGGTGGTCGAGGACATCGCCGTCGTCGACGGAACCGTGTACGCGGCCTGCGGGCCGTACGGGCTCTACCGGGTCGACGGGCGAGCCTGGACGGCCGTCTCGCCCGGGGCGTTCACGGGCTGCCACCTGTCCTCCGTCGCCGGCCACAGCGGCGTCCTCTGGGTCGGCAACGGCATCGGCATGACCGACCACCGCTACATCGCCCGGTCGCGCGACGGCGGTCGCACCTTCGTCTGGACGACGCACCCGGCCGCCGTCAGCGACGACGTGCTGGGCGCCGGCCGCAGATGGTGGCTCGCGTCTTCGTGGCCGGGGCTCGCCAAGGACGGGTATTCGGTCAGCCAGCTGGCCGTCGATCCGGACGACGCGAACGCGTGCTACTCGGCGGGACGGGCGGGCATCGTCGCCACCCGCAACGGGGGCCGCACCTGGCAGCCGGCGATGAACGGGCTCGACGGATCGCTGGTGACGGCGGTGCAGGCCGGCCCGGCGCCCGCGGAAGCATGGGCGACCGACACCGACTGGACGGCGATCCACACCACCGACCATTGGCGGACGTGCACGCGGGTCGCCGACCGGTCGCGGGTGCCCCCGCTCGGCGCCCCGGCGCTCGTCCGCCACCACCGCGGCCGCCGCTACCAGGTCGTGCTCTCGAACCCCCGCCGGATGCTGGTGGACAGCGCCGACGTGGCAGACGACTACTTCCGCTCGGCCTGCATCACGCCGACCGATCTGTCGGTGTCGAGCGACGGCCACATCTACATCGGCCTGAACGGCGGCGGCGTGCTGACGGGTGCTAGGGTCGGGCCCTGAACGTCACCGCCGTACTCGTGGTCGATCTTGCCGTGACGGGGCTCATCTGCGTCGTCGGGACGCAGGCCTTCCGCCTCATCCAGCGCCTGCTCCACGGCGACAACGGCTCGGGCGGCGGCGTCCCGTGGCAGCATCGGCCGCACCGGCCGGGAGGGGGCCCTCGCCCCGGCCCGCCCCGGCGGCCGCCGCGAAGCGGCCGCAGGGAAGATCGCCGGGCCCGCAACCGTCTCTGAGGAGAACGACCGCGCGCGCGGCGTGAGACACTGTGCGCGCTTGAAGCGGCAGGTTCAAGGCACTCCCTTCCCCCGGAGGATTCGATGACGCTCTCTGCTTCGCTCGATGCGGGCCAGCTGGAATCGCTTGCGGCCGGCTTCGGTGGCACCCTGCTTCTCCCCTCTGACGACGGCTACGAGGCCGCCCGGAGGATCCACAACGGGCTGATCGATCGCCGTCCGGCGCTCGTCGCCCAGTGCAGCGGCACGTCCGACATCGCCGCCGCCGTGCGCTTCGCGCGCCAGACCGGCCTGGCCCTCGCCGTCCGCGGCGGCGGCCACAACGTCGCCGGGCGGGCCGTTCCCGAGAACGGCCTCATGATCGACCTGTCCCGGATGAAGGGCATCCACGTCGACGCCGCGGCGTCGACGGCGCGCGCGCAGGGCGGCGTGACGTGGGCCGAGCTCAACCGGGAGGCGGCCGTGCACGGTCTCGCCGTCACCGGCGGGGCGATCTCGAGCACCGGCATCGCCGGCTACACGCTCGGCGGTGGGCTGGGATGGCTCATGTCGACCCAGGGTCTCGCGGCCGACAACCTCGTCGGCGTCCAGCTCGTGACCGCCGAGGGCGAGGTGCTCGACGTCACCGACGACTCGCACCCGGACCTCATGTGGGCCCTGCGCGGGGGCGGCGGCAACTTCGGCGTGGTGGCCTCGCTCGAGTACCGCCTGCGGCCCCAGCCCATGGTGGTCGGCGGCCTGATCGCCCATCCCATCGAGGCGGGCGCCGACATGCTCCGCTTCTACCGCGACGCCGCGGCCGCCTGCCCCGACGAGCTCACGGTGTTCGCGGCGCTGGCCCATGCCCCGGACGGCTCGGAGATGCCGATCGCCGGGATGATCGTGTGCCACACGAACCCGGAGCGGGCCGACGCCGACCTGGCGCCGTTCCTCGGCTTCGGCTCGCCGATCGTGACCCAGGTCGGCCCGATGCCCTATCCGATCATGAACACCCTGCTCGACGACGCGTACCCCAGGGGCGCGCTCAACTACTGGATGTCGAGCTTCACGACCGGGATGGACGACGCGCTGATCGACACGGTCGTCGAGCGGTTCACATCGGTGCCCTCACCGATGACGGCGATCCTCTTCGAGCACTTCCACGGCGCCGTCACGCGCATCGACCCGACCGCGACGGCGGTGCCGCACCGCGAGGCGGGCTGGAACCTGCTCTTCCCGAGCGAGTGGATGGACCCGGCGGACACCGAGAGGAACATCGCCTGGACGAAGGACACCTACGCGGCCGTCTCGGAGCACCTGGCCGCGCGTAGGTGGCTGAACTACCTGAACGACGACGAGGACGCCTCGGTGCGGGCCGCCTACGGCCCGAACTTCGACCGGCTCGTCTCGGTCAAGCGCCAGTACGACCCGCAGAACGTCTTCCGCGGGAACCACAACATCGCCCCGTAGAGCGCCGGGCCGGCCCCTGCCTGCTGCCTAGCGGCGCAGGTAGGGGTCGAGCTCGACGTTGTCGATGTGGAAGACGGTGCCGGCGGGCGCCGAGAACTGGAATTGGACGTTGATGCCGGTCAGCGACGCGGTCAGGTACGGCGGAAAGGTCACCACCGCACTCGGCTGCCACGAGCTCCCGGACACCGACATCGTCTTCAGCGCCGAGAGGCTGCGGCCGCCGGAGATGATCGTGCTGCTCACCGTGAGGCTGCCGGTGCCCGACACGCGGCGGACGAAGAACCGCATCGACGGCGTCGTGGCGTTCACGCACATCCAGGGGCTCTGGGCCGATCCGCCGCCCGGGATCTGCAGCGAGTAGGTGCCGTGGGCGCCGAGCAGCGGGTTGGAGTCCCCGCTGACCACCCGGGCGCCGGTGGACGACCACCAGCCGCCGGAACCGGTCTCGAAGTTGCCGTTCATGAACGGCGTGTACAGGTTGGTGTCGCCCCAGGGCGAGAAGACCTGGCTGAGCTGCGTGTAGTTGCACGTGGCTGCGGAGGCCTTGGCGGGACTGCCGGCAGCGGCGACGCACGCGACGACGGCGGCGAGAGCGGCGCTGCCGATCACACGGGCTGAGAGCATGACGGGAACCTCAGGGAGCGGGGGAGCACAACTGGACGGGGCGATGTCATCGTGGGTGCGACGTGGCCGCCTCGCATCGCCCGTCGGGGTGATCCGTCAAGCGGGCCCTATTCACGGCCGATAACCGGGCGGTGGAGACTCCCGCAACCCGGCGACGCCTGCCATGAGTAGCGCCGCCCTTGTCGACGCCGGCCGCCAGCGCGGCCTCCGCCGCCTGCGCCCGACCGAGCGCAGGGTCGCGATCACGAGCGCCGCCGGCGTCGCGATCGCCGCGACCGCGATCTGGCTCGCAGCCCCGCCCGTGCACGTCCCCTGGCTCACCGCGGCGCTGCTGATCGCCGGCTACGCCGCCTGCACCCGCGTCGGCTTCGAGGTGAGTGCCGGCTCGGCGGCGCCGACGCAGCTCGCGTTCGCCCCGATGATGGTGCTGCTGCCACCGCCCTTGCTCGTCCCCGCAGCGCTGCTCGGCTACGTCGTGGGCGGCCCGAGGCGCCTGGCGAGCGGGAAGCGCTGGTGGGAGATGGTGATCATCCAGGCGGGCGGTTGCTGGTATGCGGTCGGCGCCGCGGCCGTGATGACGGCGGCCGACCTCGATCATCGAACGCTCTCCGCCGCGGGCTGGTACGCCGCCGCCTTTGCGATGCAGTGCAGCGTCGATCTTCTTACGAGCGTGCTCCAGGAGCGTCTGCTGCTGGGTGCGCCGGTGCGCGAGCTGATCGTCGCCATGGCCCCGTGCTGGATGATCGACGCGCTGATCACGCCTGTCTCCGTCTGCCTGGCCGTGACCGCGCCGCTGGCGGCGGTCGCATCGCTCCTCCCGCTTCTGCTGATGTTCCGGGTGTTCTCCCGCGAGCGGCACGCGCGCTTCGACCAGGTGCTCGCCCTGAACGCCGCCTACCGGGGCACGGCGCTGCTCCTGGGAGACGTGGTCGAGGCCGACCACCAGTACACGGGCGCGCATTCGCGGGACGTCGTCCGCCTCTCGGTGGCCGTCGCCGAATCGCTGCACCTCGGCCCGGCCGAGCACAGCGTGGTCGAGTTCGCGGCGCTGCTCCACGATGTCGGCAAGATCCGGGTGCCGAAGGCGATCCTCGACAAGCCGGCCGCACTCTCGCCGGAGGAGCGGCGCGTGATCGAGCAGCACACGATCTGGGGCGAGGAGATGCTCTCCGGGGTCGGGGGGATGCTCGCCGAGGTGGGCCGGGTCATCCGCTCGTGCCACGAGTCATGGGACGGCAGCGGCTACCCCGACCGGCTCGCCGGGGCGGCCATCCCCATGCCGGCCCGGATCGTCTCCGCATGCGACGCGCTCTCGGCGATGACGACCGACCGGCCGTACCGCAAGGCGCGGAGCCTGGCCGAGGCGCTTGCCGAGCTCGAGCGGTGCTCGGGGACGCAGTTCGACCCGGCCGTCGTCGAGGCGATCCGGCGGGCGGTCGACGACGACGTGCTGTCCGCAGACTCGCGCCTCGCGGCGTAGACCCGGCGAACCGGCGCGTTTCGGCGCGGCCGGATCTGTGAAAGGATCGCGGCAGGGAGCGGTTCACCGTGTCGACGACCACCCATGATCCGCACGGAACGGTGCTGGTGGACGGGGTCGCGAGCTTTCCCATCGGCCTTTCGCCACCGCCGCCGCCGGGTTCGCAGACGCCCGCGGGCGGCGATGCGCTGGACGAGGTGGTGGGCGCGGGGATCTCGTTCCTGCGGGTCGGGCCGCCCCGCGGCCAGTGGAACGACGACGCGCTGACCGACGCCGAGAGCTGGAACGCCGCGGCCGCGGCGCGGGGCGTGCACACCTGGATCGCGCTCGGAGAGCTCGCCCACGCCCAGCCGGACTCGCCCGAAGACGCCCAGCTGCAGCAGGTCGTGACGACGCTCAAGGACAGCCCCGGCTTCGGGATCTGGAAGGGCCAGGAGGAGCCGCTCCTCCGAGGATGGACCGCCCCGTTGCTCCAGCACGCGTTCGACGCGACCGAGGCGATCGACCCCGACCACCTGTTCGCCATCATCGAGGCGCCGCGCGGCACCGCGGCCGAGCTGGCGCCGTTCAGCGCGGTGTGCAGCGGGCACGGCGTGGACGTCTATCCGGTGTCGTTCGCCGTCGCCGACCCCGACCTGAGCCAGGTCGGGAAATGGACGCGGACGATCCGCAGCATCACTCCCGGCCGGGCGGTGTTCACGACCCTCCAGATCTGCTTCAGCGGCAGCGACGACCCTGCCGGCAGCGGCGCGTTTGTCCTGCCGACCCATCGCCAGGCGCGCTACATGGCCTACGACGCGATCATCAACGGGGCGCGCGGGCTGATCTTCTTCGGCGGGGCCACTGCCCACTGCTTTCTCCCCGCCGACGCGGCCCTGGGCTGGAACTGGACGTTCTGGAACGGCGTGCTGAAACGGCTTCTGGCCGAGATCGGGCCGCACGGGCGGCTCCATCCGGCGTTGCTCGTGCCCGATACCGGCCCGGCGCTGCGCACCGACGATCCCACCACCGAGATCTCCAGCCGCAGCGTGGGCGAGACGGACATCTGGGTGATGGCGGCCCGCAGCGGCAGGGGCACTCGCGCGGTCACCGTCCGCGGGCTCCCCGCCGCGATCACGAAGGGCAGGCACTACCGCAGCAACCGGCCGGTCACGGTCCGGCGGGGGACGTTCACCGACACCTTCGCCCAGTGGGACGTCCACGTCTACCACTTCCGCGAATAGGCAGCTCGCGGGCGGGCTCGTAGCAATCGTCTCGTGGATCTGGTAGCCTGGCCGCGCCTGGGGCGGGCAGGCTGGGACCGGAGGTTTCTCGAGCTGCGCCACTCGATCTGGATTCTCGGACTCGTCATCGCCGCCGCTCTCCCGGCGCCGGCGCTCGCGGCATCGACGGACTGGCCGCAGTACCTGCACGGGCCGCAGCACGCCTCGGTCAGCACCGCCACCGCGATCACGACCGCGAACGCGGCGTCCCTGCACCAGCTCTGGCATTTCACGCCCGCGGCCGTGAACGGGAAGCCTGCGCCAAAGCTCGAGGCCAGCCCGACGGTCGTCGGGGCGCGCCTCTACATCGGCTCGGAGGCGGGCCTCTTCTACGCCCTGAGCGCCGCGACGGGTGCAGTCGCCTGGAAGCGCCAGCTCGACGTCCAGGCCGCCTCGACCTGCGGGGCGGACGGGATCTCTGCGACCGCGGCGGTCGTGCCCGATCCGGCCACGGGCACCCTGACGGTGTACGCCGCGGGCGCGCGCGACCTCTACGCCCTGAATGCGTCGACCGGGGCCGTGATCTGGAAGACGATGATCGGCCCGGCCGACCCGCCGATGGTGGACGGCTCCTACAACTGGTCGTCGCCGACCGTGGTCGCCGGCCACATCTACATGGGCCTTGCCTCGCGCTGCGACAACCCGCTCGTCCAGGGCGGCGTCGTCGAGCTCGACCAGCACACCGGCGCGGTGCTGCACACCTGGCACAGCGTTCCCAACGGGTCGATCGGCGGGAGCGTGTGGTCGAGCGTCGCCGCGACGTCGAACGGCCAGAACGTGTGGGTCTCCACCGGGAACGAGTGCGACCCGACGATCGACACCTGTCCCACGGGAAACCGGATCGGCGACTCCAACTCGATCGTCCATCTCTCCGGGAGCCTCGCCAGACTCCAGGCCTGGCAGGCCGCGGGCACGGTCGGCGGCGGCCAGGACTCGGACTTCGGCTCCTCGCCGACGCTGTTCGGCGCCGGGACGCCGCCGGCCGACGTCGGGGCGTGCAACAAGAACGGCGACTACTACGCGCTCGCCGCGAACCCGCTGAGCGCGCCGATCTGGACGGATCAGCTGGGCGCGGTCGCCGGCGCGCTCAGCATGTGCATCGCCTCGAGCGTCTGGAACGGCCAGACCGGTGCCCTCTATGCGGGCGCGAACGCCACCACCATCGCCGGCACCCGCTTCGGCGGCTCCGTCCGGCAGGTGAACCCGGCCACCGGCGCATACATCTGGCAGCGGGGACTGCCCTGCGCCGTGCTGGGCACGCCCTCGCTCGACGCCGCCGGAGTCCTCGCGGTCGGCACGTACACCGGCTGCGTGCCCAGCACGAGCAAGACCGGCGCATACCTCCTGAAGGCGACGACGGGCGGCATCCTCGCGACGCTCCCGGTCAACAACGCCAAGGTGTTCGGCCAGCCCGTGTTCGCCGGAACCGGGCTCTACGTCGCCACGGAATCGGGCGGCCTGTACGCGTTCGGCGTGTAGATGATCGACTCCACGCCGCCGTGATGTCCAAGGTGCAAGCCCACGGGCTTGCACCGGTCCGCAACCTGACGTCCAGGCGCGCGGGGGCGTGGCATCAACCGTCTGGCGCGCGAGAGTCTTAGCCACGGCTTATCCGCCGTGTACTCGAATCTCAGGTTCCCCTCTTAACTTGTCGCGCATATGAACGCCCGCCGCCGTTGGCGGGCGGCCCGACAAGAAGGAGATCCATCCCCCATGAGCACCATCGCCGAGTGCCCCCTCGCCGCGGTTCGGCGCAGGCACAAACGCGTGGCTCCGCTTCGGAGCTACCTCTTCCTGCTCGCCCCGCGCACCCGTTTCCGCGGCGATCCGCCGGTCATCCACTACGTCCTCGAGGAGTCGCCGGAGCGGGCGATCGAGGTGTGCGAGCAGTCGTATCCGGGCCATCGCATCGTCGTCCTGCGTGACGTGACCGACCAGGCGTCGGCGGCCTAGCCATGACCGAACACGAGAACGCGGGAAACGCCCTCGAACCCCTCGGCGGCGGCGCCGTCGATGCGGATCCCACGGCGCCACAGGCCGAACCCCAGCCGCGCCGGGGCCTCCGTGGCCGCGTCGTGCTGGCGGCCGTGGTCGTCACCGCCGCGGCGAGCGCCGTGGGCTTTGCCCTCACCTCGGGTGGCGGGCCTGCGCGCGTCGGAAGCGGCGTCGTCGTCATCGAGACCAACCTCGGCTACCAGGACGCCCAGGCGGCCGGCACCGGCATGGTGCTGACGTCGTCCGGCACGGTGCTGACCAATAACCATGTCATCCGCGGCGCGACCGACATCCGGGTCGTCGACCCGACCACCGGCCGCAGGTACAAGGCCCAGGTCGTGGGCTACGACACCACCGATGACGTCGCCGTCCTCCAGGCCGCCCGCGCGGCGAACCTGAAGACGATCCCGCTCGGCGACTCCTCGTCGCTCAGCACCGGCGACGCCATCAAGGCGCTCGGGAACGCGGGCGGCACCGGCTCGCTCCGCGCCGCCACCGGCACGGTCACGGGGATCGGCCGTGGCATCACCGTGAGCGACGACCAGGGCGGGAGCGAGAGCCTGTCCGGGATGATCGAGACCAACGCGCCGATCCAGCCCGGCGACTCCGGCGGGCCGCTGATGAACACATCCGGCGAGGTGGTCGGCATGGACACCGCGGCGTCCGTCGCGAACGGCTCTCCGCAGGACGTCGCCACCGCCGGATATGCCATCCCGATCGACAAGGCGTTGTCGATCGCCTCGCAGATCACGCACGGCCAGGCATCGACCGCCGTCCACATTGGCGGCACCGCCTTCCTCGGCGTCGCGGTCGAGGCGGACAGCTACGGCGGCTCCGGCGCGGTGGTCACCTCGGTCGTGCCCGGCAGTCCCGCGGACTCCGCGGGCCTCACGCCCGGCGACCTGATCACCGCGGTCGGCGATCAGTCCGTCTCGTCGCCCGACCAGCTGACCGAGATCGTCGCCACCCAGAAGCCGGGCGCGCCGGTCTCCGCCACCTACGTCGATCAGTACGGCACGACCCAGACGGCGAACGTGGCGCTCGGGAGCGGGCCGCCGCGCTAGACAGACGAAACGACGGGCCTACCTCAATCCGGGGAGGGCGACATGCCGGATTTGGGTAGGCCCCGTCGGGACGGGCGGGTTACGGTGCCGGGTTGGTGCTTGGGCTAGGAGGTCGTTTCGTGAGGTTGGCGACTCCGCTCGTTCGCGGCCCGCGCGGGGCAGTGTGGGATCGCCCGGCGGTGCTGCTCGATCAGCGGCTCGCGCTGCGGATCGGCGTGGTCGGCGTCGCGTACTTCGCGGCGGCCCGGTTCGGGTTGTCGCTTGCGTTCACGACCAAGCAGGTGACGGCGGTGTGGCCGCCGACGGGGATCGCGCTCGTCGCGTTCCTGGTGTGGGGAATCCGGGTGTGGCCGGGCGTGTTCGCCGCCGCCCTCGTGGCCAACGCGATGACCTACGAAGGGCTTTCGACGGCGTTCGGGATCGCGGTGGGCAACACGTGTGCCGGGATCCTGGGCGCCGTCCTTCTGGGCCGCTTCGGGTTCGCTCCGGGGTTTCGCCGCATGCGAGACGTCTGCCTTTTCGTGGCCGTCGCCGGGGTGACGCCGCTCGTGAGCGCGACGAACGGCGTCGCCAACCTGGCGGCCCATGGGCTCGTGACCTGGTCGGCGTACTGGTCTGTCTGGTCGGTGTGGTGGGTCGGCGACGCGATGGGCATCCTGCTGTTCGCGCCGCTTCTCCTCACCTGGCCGACGCACATGCCGGCTCGCCCGTCGGCCGGACGCGTCCTCGAGGCGGCGGCGCTCGGAGCGGGACTCGTCCTGGTCGCCAACACCACCCTCACCGATGCGGTCTTCGACACCGGGTCGCCGCACGAGCTCTACGCGGTGTTCCCGTTCCTGATCTGGGCGGCGCTTCGGTTCGGTGCGGCCGCGTCGGCGTGGGCGGTGGCCGTGGTGTGCGCCGTGGTCGTGAGCCGGACGGTCGACGATCGCGGCCCCTTCGCGACCGGCTCGGTCGACCATCGGCTGGCGATGCTGGAGCTGTTCCTGGCGGTGGCAGCGCTCGTCGGGTTGACGGTGGCCGCGGTCCTGGCCGAGCGCGACGACGCGCAGGCGGCGCTCCGCCGCGCGAACGGCGATCTCGAGCAGCGCGTCACCGAGCGGACGCAGGACCTGGAACGGGCCCACGCCGGTCTTGCCCAGGTGATCGCCGAGAACTTCCCGAACGGCGCCATCGCCATGTTCGACCGCGACCTGCGGCTCTTGCTCGTTCGCGGCGAGGGGCTGAAGCTGATCGGCATCGACCCGGCGGCGGTCGAGGGCGTCACCCTGGCGGAGGCGTTCGACGCTGCGACGGTGGCGACCCTCCAGCCCCTGATCCGCAAGTCGCTGGCCGGGATCGACGTGCGCGACCGGCTCGCCGTCAGGGGCCGCGAGATCAACGTCAACCTGGTGCCGCTGCGCAGCGAGAGCGGCGTCGTCGTCGCCGCCACCCTGATCAGCGAGGACATCACCGCGCAACACCGCACCGAGCAGGCGCTCCGCCTCAGCGAAGACCGGCGAGACCAGGCGCTCGCCCGCCTGCTGGAGGCACAGGAGGAGGAACGCGTCCGGATCGCGGCCGACCTGCACGACGACACGATCCAGGCGATGACCGCGGCGCTCCTGCGCCTCGACGGCGCCCGGCACGCGCTCACCCCGGGGGGCCAGGCGCACGAACGGGTGGCCCGTGCCCGTGACACCCTCGCCGAGGCGATCGAGCGCACCCGCAAGCTCACCTTCAACCTCCGGCCCCAGCTGCTCGAGGCCGAAGGCCTGACCGCCGCCGTGTCCGACCTCGCCCGCCACGCGGCCGGCCACGCCGGCTTCGAGCTGGTGCTCGATCTCGACCTCGCGCGCTACTCGGATGTGATCGAGTCGCTCGTGTTCCGCACGATCCACGAAGCGCTGATCAACATCCAGCGCCACGCGAACGCCCGGCGCGTGTGCATCGACATCCGCGACATCGACGGGCTCATCGCCGGCACGGTGGCCGACGACGGATCAGGCTTCGACGTGGCCTCCGCTCGCGCCCGCGCCCGGGCCACTCACCATTTCGGCCTGGACAACAGCGCCGAGCGCCTCCGGCTCGCGGGAGGCAACCTCACCCTCGTCTCGACGCCGGGAGAAGGCACCCGCATCACGTTCGCCCTCCCCGCCCACCGCGCCCACGACGCTCCGGCATGCGAGCCTGGCGCTCAGGAGCCGGCGATCCGGAGGGTGACGAGGGCGTAGACCCTGGCCGAGGTGCGCGGCCGGGGCGACTGCCGGATCACCCGGCGCCTCGCCGTGAACGCGGGGATGAACCGCGCCTCCAGGCCCTGGCGCCGGAGGACGCGGCGGGCGGCGGCGGCCGTCATGCCCACCACCCTGGGGACGTTCGGGAACACCCCTCGCATGTGAGCCTTGCCGAAGGCGTACGGGCCGTGGTCGCACGGGTTTGCGAAGTCCATGAAGTTGTCCGGGCACGGCCGGTAGCGCGCGAGTCTCATCCAGGCGAACACCTGGTTGTCACAGGCCCCGAAGTGCTGCCGGACCGCCTGGCCGCGGTAGCTCCCGGTGATCGAGACCGCCCACTGGCCGATGCCGGGGCTGCACGTGGAGTTGGAGGGCGGGGGAGTCACGAGCCGCGGCCGGCTCGTGATCCGCGCGCAGGCCGCGGCCGGTGCGGGGATCGACCCTCCGGGCGGATCGCAGCGAACGTGGAAGACGACCAATCCCCGGCTGCCGTCGTCGGGGCCGAACGCGACCTTCAGCGCCGTGGCGCCCGAGCTCCCACCGCAGCCGGAGCCAACGAGGGCCAGGGCCGCCGTGAGCGTCGTGATCCCCGCCATCCTGCCCATCCTGAGAGTCAGACGGCAGACCGGAGCCGAGAGTTCCGCAGGTCAGATCGGGTCGTGCGCCGGCTCGAGCGCCGGTTAGCACCGCTTGATCGCCTTACGCCGCGCATGCGCGCCGGGCAACGATCTTTGATGCGTGGACAGCACGGGCCGCTCCCAGGGTGAGAGGAACTGGCGCGGCCGGTTTCGACGCCTCGGCGGCGATTCTCGGACCTCGTCCCGAGCGCGACAAGGCTAGACGGCCGAGCTGGGCGGCTCCCGGCTCGGGCAGCTCCCGCAGCCGAAGCCGTTGGCCTCGATCTGGAGGCACATCAGCTCCTGGTCGGTGAGCTTGCCGCCGAGCATCTGCTTGAGCCGGATCTCGTCCATGCGCCGCCCCATGTCGGAGTCGCCCGGATCCTCGATCGGCGTTCCCATGCTGCTCTCGATCGTCGCAGGCCGGGCGGACGGCGAGTGGTTTCCCGCCCCGCGTCGCCGGGCATGCGCCCGGGGAAGGGAAATCGACGAGAGGAGGACCCGAGATGTCCGGCAACAAGGCGGTTGCATACATCGAGCCGGGGAAGGTCGAGGTGCAGACGATCGACTATCCGAAGCTCGAGCTGCAGGACGGGCCGGGCGTTCACCCGGACAACGTGGGTCGCAAGACGCCGCACGGCGCGATCATCAAGATCGTGGCGACCAACATCTGCGGCTCCGACCAGCACATGGTGCGAGGCCGCACGACCGCGCCGGCCGGGCTGATCCTCGGCCACGAGATCACCGGCGAGGTGGTCGAGGCCGGCCCGGGAGTCGAGTTCATCAAGAAGGGCGACCTGGTGTCCGTGCCGTTCAACATCGCCTGCGGTCGCTGCCGCATGTGCAAGGAGGGCAACACGGGCGTGTGCCTGAACGTGAACCCGGCCGGCTATGGCTCGGCCTACGGCTATGTGGACATGGGTGGCTGGGTCGGCGGCCAGGCGGAGTATGTGCTGGTGCCGTATGCGGACTGGAATCTGCTCAGGTTTCCCGACAAGGAGCAGGCGCTCGAGAAGATCCTCGACCTGACGATGCTCTCCGACATCTTCCCGACCGGCTACCACGGCTGCGTCTCGGCCGGGGTCACCACTGGGTCGACGGTGTACGTCGCCGGCGCCGGGCCGGTCGGGCTGGCGGCGGCGCACTCCGCCCAGCTGCTGGGCGCGGCGGTCGTGATCGTCGGCGACATGAACGCCGACCGGCTCAAGCAGGCGAAGAGCTTCGGCTGCGAGACGGTCGACCTGACCAAGGACGCTTCGCTGACCGATCAGATCGACGGGATCGTCGGCGAGCCGATGGTGGATGCCGCGGTGGACGCTGTGGGCTTCGAGGCGCGCGGGCACGGCCAGGACGCCGAGGAGGCGCCGGCGACGGTGCTGAACTCGGTCATGGAGGTCACCCGCCAGGCCGGCAAGCTCGGCATCCCGGGGCTCTACGTGACCGGTGATCCGGGCGCGAAGGACGAGGCCGCGAAGCAGGGCAGCCTGTCGATCAGGATCGGCCTCGGCTGGGCGAAGTCGCACTCGTTCACGACCGGTCAGTGCCCGGTCATGCGCTATCACCGCAAGCTGATGAACGCGATCCTTGCCGACCGCTGCCAGATCGCCAAGGCCGTGAACGCCACCGTCATCTCGCTCGACGAGGCACCCGGCGGCTACCAGGACTTCGACAAGGGCGTCGCCAAGAAGTTCGTGCTCGACCCGCACGACATGCTCAAGGGCAAGAAGCGCATCGCCGCCTGAGCGGGAGAAGAGGCTCGGCGCTCGGCCGCACGCCGCGTGCGGCCGGGCGCCGGCAGCGGCTCAGGCGAGAATCCGCAGTCAGGACGGCGACGGTTCCACTCGTAGCCGGTCGTCCAGCACCTGCTGCTTGAGGCGCTCAGACGCCGGAGAGGCACAGACGATGGTCTCGAGCTCCACCTGCTCGGAGTTCAGCCGCTGGAGTCGCAGGTGGTCGTGGCCCTCGAAGCCGTGCAGGACAAGACCCGCCAGGAAGAAGCCGAGATCGTTCAGGCACGAGACGGCGGCGCCGGGGTCGCCGATCGCGTGCAGATCCACATCGGCGTAGAGCAGGTCGGCGTGGCGGGAGAGCAGGTGCCGCACCGTGTGCACGAGGGCGTCCCCTGCGCCGGGATGCCAGCGGCGGACGCGGAGGAAGGCGAGGCCGCGCATTGAGTCGTCCTCACTCGTGACGGCGTCGCCGTCTGCGTCCATCTCGACCGCCGGCGCCCGCTCCAAAAGCAGCTCGTCGTACAGGGCGGCGAGCGGCCCCTCGTACCTCTCGGGGAGCGTGACCGGGCGCCGGGCACGGTCGAAGAGCAGATAGGAGCGGACGACCGCGGTCCGGCGTTCGGGATGGCCGGCCTCGACGCTTCGCATGGTCACCGCGGCCGGGACCATCCCCAGCATCAGTGCGGAGGGCCGGTAGCCGTGGGCGTGCTCGGCGCGCTGGCTGAACGGATGCATCGTGACGGCGTCGCCGTAGATCGCCGCCAGGCCGAGCCCGCGGGCTCGGTCGACCGTATGCGGGAACATCCGGCCGAAGATGCCGAGGCCCCGGTAGGCGGTGTGGACGACCGCTGCGCCGGTCTCGGCCGACGGCGCCTCGCGCGCGGTCATGATCGCGTGGTGTCCGATCACGTCTCCGTCATGGACGGCAATGGTCGACCGGAGCCGACCCGCGGTCAGCTCGCCGGCGAGGAAGCGGGGCCGGTAGAAGTCCGGATGCACATAGCTCAGGTGGTAGTTCTCGTACAGGAGCCGGGCGATCGCCTCGGCGTCATGCGCGCCCGCCTCGCGGATCTGGATGGCGTCGCGGAGGTCGGCGGCAGCGGCGTGTGAGACGCGCTCGTGTCGCGGCGGTGGCGGATCCGCCGCCGGTGCGGTGGTGGCGGTCCGGAGGTGAGCCGTCACGCGCTTCCCGTCGCCGCCCAGGTTGATCAGCCCGAGGTCGTCGACGTCGACCGCCAACGATGCCAGCTGTGACGGGAGCGGCCCCAGCTCGCCGCCGGCGGAGGTGAGCGGCAGCCCCCAGTCGTGGACGTCGATGGATGTGACGCCGTCACCCGCCTCCAGCGTCACCTCGATCTCGCCCCACGGATCGCTCGGGTACGCGTGATCGAGGGTGAAGCCGACCAGCGCCTCGACGACCGCCCCCAGGCGTCGGGCGTCCGTGTCCGAGATGCCCGCCGCCGACGCGAACGGCGGGATCACGCCGGCCACGAGCGCCGTCGCGCCGGCGTCGCTTCGAACCGCCACCTTCACGTGGGACATGGTCCCGCGACTCTACGACACCGCCGCCGGCGGGACGAACGTCCTCGCGCCTACTCGCCCTCGGGGATCGGCGTGCTGGGCGGGACGAGCAGGACCCGCGCGGCGGGGTGGGGTAGCCACCAGTTCCAGCGGCCCATGAGCTTCATGATCGATGGAACGAGGAGCGCGCGGATGACGGTCGCGTCGAAGATGATCCCGGCCGCCAGCCCGATGCCGAACTGCTTGATGTCGAGCCCTGGGCTGCTCGAGAGGACGAGGAACGCGAACATGAGGATCAGCGCGGCGCTCGTCACGAGCTTGCCGGTGCGCTCGAGGCCGATCTCGATGGCGCGGTTCGTGTCGCCGGTCTCGTCGTAGACCTCCCGCATGCGCGTGAGCATGAACACCTCGTAGTCCATCGAGATCCCGTACAGGAACGCGAAGATCATGAGTGGGATCCAGGAGATGACGACGCCGGTGCCGGGCACGCCCCAGATCGTCTGGCTGCCGTGGCCCTGCTGGAAGATGAAGACGATGATGCCGTAGGCCGCGCCGAGCGACACCAGGTTCAGGAGCACGGCCTTCAGCGGGAGCACCAGCGAGCGGAACGCGCGAGCGAGCAGCACGTAGGTCAGGACGACCACGAACGCGAGCATGTAGGGGAAGTTGCCGTACACGGTGCGGCTGAAGTCACGGCTCTGCGGCTCGTCACCGGCCATCCGCAGCTGTGCGCCGCCGCCCAGCCGGCGCTCGATTCCGGGGAGGGCGGTGTCCTCGAGGTGGCCGATCGTGTCGTATGCCGGGCTGCCCGCTGAGTCGCCGGTCGGGAACGCCTCGATCAGCGAGAGGCCGTTGCGAGACCAGCCGTCGGGCGCCGCCGCCCCGGCGATGCCGCCGGTGGCAGCGACCGCCGCGGCGGCCTGGCGGCGCTGGGCCTGGGTCACCCCACGAGCCGTGATCACGAACGGGTCGATGGCCCCGGGTGTGATGCCCGAGGCCGCGAGCGTGTCGCGACCGACGATCGCGGGGCCGGCTCCGGGCTGGTCCTTGGCGAGGGCGTCGCCGGGGTTCAGCTGAGCGGCAGGCACGAGCAGGATCGCCACGATGGCGAGCCCGATCCCGGCCATCAGCGCGGCGTGCCGTGTGACGAGGCGTGCCCAGCTGCCCCATGGGCCACGGTCGGGGTCGCCGCCGCTGACGAACCGGCGCGGCAGCACGCGGACGCGGTTGATGCCCGGGCCGATGATCGAGAGCATCGCGGGCAACAGGGTCAGGGCGGCGATCACGGAGACGGTGGGGATCAGGAGGCCGCCGACGCCGATGGAGCGGATGAACGGGATCGGCAGGATGATCATGCTGAGCAGGCCGATGCCCACCGTCGAGCCCGAGACGATGATCGAGCGGCCCGCGTGTTCCATGGTCTCGAGGGTGGCCTGCTCGACCGACTCGCCCTTGGCCAGCTCCTCGCGGAAGCGGAAGATGTAGAGCAGCGAATAGTCGATCGCGATGCCCAGGCCCACGAGGGCGACGAGGAACTCGACGATCACCGACACGTCGGTGACGTACGTGAGCACCCACAGCACCGTGAAGGTGTTGAGGATCGACGCGGCGGCGACGAGCAAGGGCATCATCACGGCCGGCAGCGTCCCGAAGACGAACAGCAGGATGATCAGCGCGCCGAGTGCGCCGACCGCCGTCTCGACCAGGATGCTCGGTCCGCCGGTGTCGCCGTTGCCCGCCGCCAGCTCGAGCGCGGTCGTGCCGGTGACGTCGGCGCGCACGCCCGCCGGGGCGGCGCTCGCGATGGCGCGCTGGGTTGCGTCGACGGTGCCGCCCGACCCGAAGCCGTTCGCCCCGGCCGGGTACAGCTCGACGAACGTCGTGTGCCCGTCGGCCGAGACGTAGGCGTTCGAGTGGGTCGTGAAGTACGAGCTGACCCGGGCGCCCGGGTTCACGTGCTTTGCCGCCGCGACCGCACGCGCGATTCCCGGTACCTTGGTCACGTCCGCGGACGGGTCGTGGAAGACGAGGACGAGCGGCGGCTGGTCGCCGTTCCCGAACGTCTTCACGATCTGCTGATTGGCCTGGTAGGACGACGACCCTGGGATGGAGAACGTCGTCAGGAAGCGGTTCGTCGCCCGCGGTGCCGCGAACGCCCCGAATATCGTGAGCGCCACCCAGATGGCGACCACCACCTTGCGGTGGCGAAGCATGATCTTGCCGATCCCCCGCAGCATGAGTCGCGTAGACTACCATCAGCCAGTATGAACGTCAACAAGGTTGATAATCCTGGGTATGGATCATTTGCCGGGCCGGAGAGCGGGGTCGAGGGGCCGACGCGGGTACCGCCCGCCCTCGCCCCGCACGTGGGGTTCCTGGTCTTCGCAGCGTTCATGCACGCGCAGCGGACCGCGGTCGCCGCGCTCCGCGGCGAGCTGCACCCGCGGCTGCTGGTCGTCCTACGTGCGATCGACGATGGGCCGATCTCGCAGGGCGAGCTGGGCGCACGGCTCGACCTGGGCCGGACCACCATGGTCGGCATCGTCGACGCCCTCGAGGCGAAGGGGCTCGTCGAGCGGCGGCGCGACCCGGCCGACCGGCGTGCCTACCAGCTGGTCGTGACGCCGACCGGAACGGAGGCCCTGGCCCGTTTCGGCCCGGTCCTGCGCGAGTGCGAAGGTGCGTTCCTGGGGCGTCTGTCCATGGACGAGCGGGCGCGTCTGAACGAGCTGCTGCAAGGGCTGCTCGCCGGCTTCGACGACACCGGGCCACCGACGTCGCTGATGGACCGACCCGGGTTCCTGCTCGCCCGCTCGCACCTACGCCTGCGAACGGAGTTCGAGCGCGCGCTCGAACCGCTCGGGATCCAGGCTCGCCACTTCGGCGCTCTCGCCATCTGCGCCCACACACCTGGGTCGCAGCAGTCGCTCGCGCGCGAGCTCGGGGTGAGCGGCACGATCATCGTCGAGCTGGTCGACGCGCTCGAGGAGCACGGTCTGGCCGAACGCCGCCAGAACGCGCTCGACCGCCGCTCCTACATCATCGCCCCGACCGCACAGGGAACGGCCGCGCTCGAGCATGCGCGCGGCGCTCTGGCCGAGATCGATGACCGCATCGCGGGCGCCGTGGGCGGCCGCCACGCCCTGGATGAGCTCGGCGCCCTGCTCCGGAAGATGCTCGGGGTCGCCTGACTACGGCGCGTCCGCCGGGCCCGTGGCCTGACCGCCGCTCCACGCCCGGCAGGCGATCTGCAGCGCCAGCCGCTGGTCGGGGTCGTCGAGGTCGGCCGGGAGCAGGGCGCGGATCCGCCTCATCCGGTGCGCGACGGCGTTCGGGTGCAGGTGGAGGATGGCGCCGCTGCGCGAGAGCGAGCCCCAGCAGTCGAGGTAGACCCGGAGGGTCTCGATCGCGGTTGCAGCCTTGGCCTCGCCGAGCTTCGCGAGCGGCGCCAGCAGGCCCGCCGCCGATGCCTGGCCCGCCGGCGAGCCGGCGAGCTCCCGTACGAGTCCGTCGGGATCCGCGGCGTCGAAGGGGAAGGGAACGTCCCACGCGCCGCTCGCGCGCGCCCGCGCGAGTGCCGTCCGGGCCTCGCCGGCATCACGGCCGACGCCGCAGACGACCCGCACCGGCAGCCGGTCGATCACCGCGGCCGCCACCCGGGCGCCGTCGCCGTTGCCCCGCAGGCGCACCGACGCGCCCTCGCGGGCGGCGTGCCATCCGGCGGCGCGGGCGGCCCGCAGCGCCTCCAGCATGACGAGGTCGCCGCCGTCGCGCCCGAGGGGCTCGAGGACGACGACCACCGACCCCACGGCCGGCGGCTCGGCCTGGGCGCCGGCGCGCGCGAGGGCGTCGGCGACGAGCCGGCAGCCGATGCGAGTCGCCGTATCCTGCCGGTCCGCGACCACGACGCCGTTGCGGACGCTCACCTGCGCGTCGAGCGCCGCCGACGCCGCGATCAGGATCGCCTCGGCGCCTTCCGGCTCCGCATGCTCGATCGCGGTCGCCGCGGCCGCCAGCCGCAGCAGCACGGCATCGGCGTCGGCGCGGAGCACCTCCTCGAGCGTGGCCACGAGCGCGGCCGGATCCTCGCCGAGCCCGATCGCGAGCAGGGCGACGCGGGCGCCGCTCGCCGTGGCGATGACGGCCTGCGATGTCGTCGCCCGCCCGTACAGCGCGAGCGCCGCCACCTCGCGCTCGCCGGCGACGGTGAGCAGCTCGGTCAGCCCGCGTCCTGAGGCGCTGCGCGAGGCCCGCCGGGTGAGCACCACGACCTCCCCGCGGCGCGCGCGTGCGACCCGTGTCGTCTCATCGGCCAGGCTGACGCCCTCGACCGTGCGCGCGTCCCAGGGGCCGGCGACCAGGGTCAGGTCGAGGCGCGGATCCTTGCGCAGCACGTCGTCGAGTCGCACCACGCCATCATGTCAGGGACACAACAACTCGCCGCATGTTGGTCTCGCGGCACATTGACCGCGGCCATGGCGGCGCGTCAGAGTGGCGGCATGCCAAACAGGATCGCAGTCGACGTCGGCGGCACGTTCACCGATCTCGTGCTCAGCGACGAGGGCACCGGGCGGATCGTGATCGGCAAGGTGCCCACCGTCCCCGACGCGCCCGACGAGGGCGTGCTGGGCGTGCTCGACTCGGTGCTGGCGACGGGCGACGTGGCCGCCTCGGAGTACTTCCTGCACGGAACGACCGTCGGGTTGAACGCGCTTCTCGAGAGCCGCGGGGCGCTGGTGGGCCTCTTGTGCACGAGCGGCTTTCGCGACGTCCTCGAGGTACGCCGGGGAGACCGCGGCGATCCGTACGACCTGTTCTGGCGGGCACCGCCGCCCATGGTCGAGCGCCACCTGCGGATCCCCGTCCGCGGGCGCATCCGCGCGGACGGCGCGGAGCATGTCGCGCTCGATCCGGCCGACGTGACCGCGGCCGCCGCCCGCTTCATCGAGCACGGGGTGGATGCGGTGGCGATCGCCTTCATGAACGCGTACGCCAACCCGGCGCACGAGCTCGAGGCCGAGCGGCTGCTGCGCGATGCGGGCTTCGCCGGCGACATCTCGCTGTCGCACCAGGTGTCGGGCGAGTACCGCGAGTACGAGCGCACCTGCACGACGGTGATCGACGCCTTCGTCCGCCGCCGCCTCGGCGACTACCTCGGCCGCGTCGAGGGCGGCCTGGGCGGCAAGGGATTCACGGGCGGATGCATGATCATGCGCTCGGGCGGCGGCGCGATGACGTTCGGCGAGGCGTCCGGGCGGCCGTTCGAGACGATCCTCTCCGGCCCGGTCGCCGGCGCGCGGGCCGTCGCCGACCTGGCGCGCGAGCTCGACCTGCGCCATGCGATCGCCGCCGATGTCGGCGGCACCAGCTTCGACACCTGCCTGATCGACGACGGCCGCCCGCCGGTGCTGTACCAGGGCGAGGTCGTCGGCCTTCCCATCCAGACGCCGTGGATCGACGTCCGCTCGATCGGCGCCGGTGGCGGCTCGATCGCCTACGTCGACTCCGGCGGCCTGCTCCGCGTCGGTCCGCAGAGCGCGGGCGCCGACCCGGGACCGGCCTGCTACGACCGTGGCGGCGAGCACGCGACGGTGACCGACGCGGCGCTGGCGCTGGGGATGATCCCGGCCGCCCAGATCGCGGGCGACGTGCCGCTCGTGCTCGAGCTGGCCGAGCGCGCGCTCGGCCGCCTGGCCGAGCCGCTCGGGCTCGGCTCGGTCACCGAGGTCGCCTGCGGCGTGATCCGCATCGTCGCCGCGCAGATGGCCGACGCGATCCGCAGCGTCACCATCGAGCGCGGCCGCGACCCGCGGGAGGCGACGCTCGTCGCCTTCGGCGGCGCCGGGCCGCTCTTCGGCACCGTGCTGGCCGACGAGCTCGGCGTCAGCACGGTCGTCGTCCCCCCGTACGCCGGCAACTTCTCGGCGGTCGGCCTGCTCGGCGCCGACCTCGCCCGCAGCGTCTCGCGCACGCGCGTCACCCGGCTTTCGGCCGACGGGCTGACCGAGGCCGGCGCCATCGCGGAGCAGCTGTTCGGAGAGCTCGACGCGCGCGGCTCGGGCGAGCCCGGGCGGAGCGTGCGGGAGGTGCACATGGACATCCGGTTCGTCGGGCAAGAGCACACGCTGACCGTCCCGGTGCCGGCGCCCGGAGGCGCCGTCGAGGGCGACCCCGAGCCGGTGGCCGAGCGCTTTCTGGACGAGTACGAGCGGACGTTCGGCTCCATCCTCGACGAGGAGCTCGAGATCGTGTGCGTGCGCGCGCTTGCGACCACGCCGCTCGAGTACAGCCCGGTGCCGCCCTCGGTGGCCTCGAGAAACGGCGACGGCGCCGCCGCGAACGAGACGGTGCAGGCGTGGTCGTTCACCGGCGGCGAGCTGGTCGCGTTCGCCGTGATCGACCGCTCCCACCTCGCGCCCGGCGCGACGGTCGACGGGCCCGCGATCGTGCGCGAGCAGACGACGACCACCTACGTCGATCGCGGCTTCAGGGCGACGGTGCACCGAAGCGGCGCGCTCATGATCGACCGGGGCGGTGACGCATGAGCGCCGCAGACACCGTCATCTCGCGGGCGGGCGCAGGGCGCACGAGCGGCACCGCCGACGCCGATCCGATCACGACCGAGATCGTCCGCCAGGGCCTGAACGCGGCGGCCGACCAGATGAAGCGCGCGCTCGTCCGCACGTCGTTCTCGCCGGTCATCTACGAGGTGCTCGACTTCGCCGCGGCGCTCTACGACCGCGACATCTGCCTGCTCGCGCAGGCACCGACGCTGCCGGTCTTCATGGGCACGATGAGCTTCTGCGTGCGCGGCGCGATCGACGCCGTGGGCGGCGAGCAGGCGCTCGAGCCGGGCGACATCATCCTCTACAACGACCCGTTCGGCACCGGCTCGCACCCGCAGGACGCGGCCATGGTGATGCCGGTCTTCCTGCCGGCGGGCGACCTGGTCGGGTACGCCGCGATCAAGGCCCACTGGCTCGACATCGGCGGGAAGGAGCCCTACTCGACCGATACGGTCGACGTCTTCCAGGAAGGCACCATCTTCCCCGGCGTCAAGCTCTTCTCGCGCGGCCGCCTGGTCTCGGACATCTTCCGCTTCGCCACCGCCAACTCGCGCGTGCCGAAGATGGTGGCGGGCGACATCAACGCCACCGTGGTCGGCGTCCGCACCGGCGCCGCGGGTCTCGTGCGGGTCGTCGAGCGGTACGGGCTCGAGCGCTTCGACGAGGCGGTGGCGGCCATGTACGACCACGGCGAGGCGCTGGTCAAGGAGTGGTTCGCGCGACTGCCGCAAGGGCGCTACATCGGCCGGGGCGAGATGGACTCGAACGGCGTCACCGACGACCCGGTGCCGTTCCAGGTGACGGTCGACATCTCGCCCGAGGGCGTGCGCCTGGACTTCTCGGACGGCCCGCCGCAGCAGGAGGGGCCGATCAACTGCCCGCTGCCCTCGACGGTGTCGGCGAGCCGCATCGCAATCTCGATGCTGGCCGGCGGCGGCACCGCGCCCAACGAGGGCCACTTCCGCCCGATCGAGATCGTCACCCGCCCCGGAACGGTGTTCCATCCGCTGCATCCCGCACCCTGCTTCCTGTACGGCTGGATCGGCGACCAGTCGATCGAGGCGATCTACCAGGCGGTGGGCCAGGCGCTGCCGACGGCCGTCCCGGCGTGCAGCGGCGGCGACATCTGCGCGCTCGTCTGGTGGGGCACGCGCGAGGGGACGGGCGAGCCGTGGACGGACGGCGCGCCGCACCCGATCGGCCAGGGCGCCTCGATGCACGGAGACGGCGCCAGCAGCCTGATGCACGTGTCCGAGGCCTCGACCCGGTGCACGCCGATCGAGGTGTGGGAGGCGAAGAACCCCTGGCTCCTGGAGCGGGTCGAGCTCGCCCAGGACTCGTGCGGGCCGGGCCGCGAGCGCGGCGGCCTCGGGCTCGACCTCTCGTTCCACATGCTCGAGGACGCCTGGCTGACCTCGGCGGTCGAGCGCACGAAGAACGCCCCGTGGGGACTCGAGGGGGGCGGCGAGGCCCGTCCCAACTCGGTCGAGGTGGAGCTCCCCGACGGGACGCGCACCCGCTACTCGAAGGTCACCCGGCTGAAGGTGCCGAAGGGGGCGACCGTCCATCTCCACACCGGCGGTGGAGGCGGGTACGGCCCCCCTTCCGAGCGCGACCCGGAGGCGGTGCGCCGTGACCTGCGCGACGGCTACCTGTCCGAGGCGTACGTCAGCCGCCACTTCCCGCACGCAGTCGAGGGCGAGCCCTGAGCGGGCGCATCACCCGCATCGACGTCGAACATCTCGCCCCGATGGCCCGGGGCTGTTCCGTGCTGGGGGCCGGCGGCGGCGGCGACACCTACACCAGCCTGCTGGCGGCCCGCCACGCGATCGAGCGATTCGGGCCGGTCGGGCTCGTCGACGTCGACAACCTGCCCGACGACGCCCTGATCATGCCCTGCGGCGGCATCGGGGCGCCGGTCGTCTCGATCGAGAAGCTCGGCACCGGCGAGGAGGGCGGCTGGCTCCGCGACGGGCTCGAGCAGGCGCGCGGGGGACGGGTCGCCGCCCTGATGGCGGGCGAGATCGGCGGCGCCAACGGGATGCAGCCGATCAACTGGGCCGCCCACATCGGTCTGCCGGTCGTCGACGCCGACGGGATGGGCCGGGCCTTCCCCGAGATCCCCCAGGTGACGATGGAGATCGCCGGGATCAGCGCCTCGCCGGCGGTGCTGGCCGACGAGCGCGGCAACCGGCTGGCCATCACCGCCGCCGACGGCGCCTGGATGGAGCGGATCGAGCGCACCCTCTCGGTCGAGTTCGGCGGACGCGCGTCGGGCACCGAGTACTCCCTGACGGCGGCGGAGGCGCGCACCGCCACCGTGCGTGACTCGGTGACCCTGGCGATCCGCATCGGCGAGGCGATGGCCGCGGCCGACGAGCCGCTCGACGCCCTGCGCGCGACCGTCGGGGCGCGCGTCCTCGTCACCGGCAAGCTGACCGACGTCGAGCGCCGCGTCACGGGCGGGTTCGTCCGCGGCCGGGTGGAGGTCGGCGGCCTCGGAGAGCACCGCGGCCGCACCGTCGTGCTCGAGATCCAGAACGAGAACCTCGTCGCGCTGGACGGCGATCGGGTGCTGGCCTCCGTGCCCGACATCATCACCGTGCTCGACAGCGAGACGGCGGAGGCCATCCACACCGAGCGCCTCCGCTACGGACAGCGGGTCGCCGTGGTCGCGTTCCCCTGCGACCCGATCTGGCGCAGCCCGCGGGGGCTTGCGCTGGCCGGCCCGCGCTCCTTCGGATACGACTTCGACTACATCCCGATCGAGGATCTGGCGGCGTGAGCGGCGGGCCCGACCTGCGCCTGGGGATCGACGTCGGCGGCACGAACACCGACGCGGCGGTGCTCGACCGGCAGGGCGCGCTGGTGGCGAAGGCCAAGCGGCCGACGACCCCCGACGTCACCGGCGGCATCACCGCCGCCCTGAACGCCGTCCTCGCCGAACCGACCGTCGACCCGGTCCGGATCGGCCACGTCATGCTCGGGACGACGCATGCCACCAACGCGGTGCTCGAGCGATCGCGCCTGGAGCGGGTGGCGGTGGTGCGGATCGGATCGCCGTCGACCACGTCGATCCCGCCGCTCTACGACTGGCCCGCGGATCTGCGTGACGCAGTCTCCGTCGGCGAGGCGATCGTCCCCGGCGGGATCGAGTTCGACGGCCGCGAGATCGTCCCGCTCGGCGGGGACGAGCTGCGCGCGTTCCTGGCGGAGGTCGCCGGCCAGGCCGAGGCGGTCGCGGTGACGAGCGTGTTCGCGTCGGTCTCGGACGCGCACGAGGCGGCCGCCGCAGAGATCGTCCGCGAGGAGCTGGGCGACCTGCCGGTGTCGCTCAGCCACGAGATCGGCTCGATCGGCCTGCTCGAGCGCGAGAACGCCACGGTCATGAACGCGGCGCTCCGCTCGGTGGCGAGCGGCGTCGCGATCGCGCTCGAGTCGGCCCTCGCGGCGCACGACCTCGAGCCCGTGATCTTCTTCGCGCAGAACGACGGCACGCTGATGGCGCTCGACTACGCCGTCCGCCACCCGGTGCTGACGATCGGCAGCGGTCCCGCCAACAGCATCCGCGGCGCCGCCTACCTGACCGGGGCGTCCGACACGCTCGTCGCGGACGTCGGGGGCACGTCGACCGACGTCGGCGTGCTCGTGAACGGCTTCCCGCGCGAGTCGAGCACCGCCGTCGACGTCGGCGGGGTGCGCACCAACTTCCGCATGCCCGACCTGGTCGCGATCGCGCTCGGCGGCGGCAGCATCGTCGAGGACGCCGAGCCGGTGCCGCGCGTCGGGCCGGCCAGCGTCGGCTACCGCCTCCGCGAGCAGGCGCTCGTGTTCGGGGGCGGCACCGCCACGCTGACCGACGCAGCCGTCGCGTGCGGGCGCCTCGAGCTGGGAGACCCGGGCCCGGCCGCCGCGCGGCGGGGCGAGCTGGAACGGGCCATGCACCGCTCCGACGAGATGCTGGCCGACGCCATCGACCGGATCAAGACCGCCCGCGGCGAGGCGCCGCTGGTGGTGGTCGGCGGCGGCAGCGCGCTCGTGCCCGACCGCCTGCCCGGGATCAGCGAGGTCGTGCGGCCGCAGAGCCACGACGTCGCAAACGCCATCGGCGCCGCCATCGCCTCGGTGTCCGGCCAGGTCGACCGCATCTACCACCAGGGGCCGGGCGGGCGCACGGCGATGCTCGACGAGGCCCGCCAGACCGCACACGACGAGGCGGTGCGGGCCGGCGCGGATCCGGCCGGCGTCGAGATCGTCTCGCTCGAAGAGCTGCCTCTTGCATATCTGACCACGCCCGCCGTCCGCGTCCGCGTCAAGGCGGCGGGACGGCTGAGGGCCCACTAAGGAGGATCATCGTGTTCACCGCTGACCACCCGCATCGCCTGCGATGGAGCCTGGCCGTCACGGCCTTCGTGACGGTGGTGGCGCTCGCCGCGAGCGCCTGCGGATCGACGTCGAAGCCGGCCGGCGCGAGCTCCGGCGGCAACCCCGTCAACGCGACGTTCACCTACGGCGCGTTCACCCCGGTGATGGTCGGCTGGGATCCGTCGACCGACTACTCCAACGAGATCATCGCGATGAACAACATGTACGAGACGCTGACCCGCTACGACAGCCAGACGGGCCAGGTCAAGCCGCTGCTCGCGACCTCGTGGAAGAAGTCCGCCGACGCCAAGACGTGGACGTTCACGATCCGCCAGGGCGTGAAGTTCCACGACGGCAAGCCCATGACGGCCGCCGACGTGAAGGCGTCGATCGACCGCACGATCACCGTGAACCAGGGCGCCGCCTACATCTGGGGCGCCGTCAAGTCGATCGCCGCGCCCAACGCGACGACGGTCGTCTTCCACCTCAAGTACCCGGCGCCGATCGACCTCATCTCGTCGGCCGGCTACGCGGCGTTCGTCTACGACACCAAGGCCTCCGGCTCGACGCCGATCGCCAAGTGGTTCGCGCAGGGGCACGACGCGGGCACCGGCCCGTACACCGTCGCCCAGTACAGCAAGGGCCAGGAGATCGAGCTGCGCCTGAAGAGCTTCCCCGGCTACTGGGGCGGCTGGTCGGGCCCGCACTACCGCAACGTCGTGTTCCGGGTCGTCTCGACGCCCAGCACGACGGCCCAGCTCGTCCGCGACGGCCAGATCACATGGGCCGAGCAGATGACGCCGCAGCTGTGGAACTCGCTGAAGAGCGACCCGAACATCGTCACGACCACGGCCAGCTCCTACCAGAACCTGTTCGGCATGCTGAACACGTCGCACGGCCCGCTGGCCAACGTCAAGGTGCGGCAGGCGCTCGCCTACGCCACCGACTACAAGGGCCTCGTGGCCGCGATGGGCGCGTTCACGCCCTCGATCGGGATCATCCCGAAGGGCCTCTGGGGCTACAACCCGAACCTGCCCGCCTACCAGACGAACATGGCCAAGGCCAAGCAGCTGCTGCAGTCGGCCGGCTACGGGCCGGGCGGCAAGCCGATGACGCTGAACCTGACCTACACCCAGGGCGACCAGTACGAGCAGACGGCGGCAGCGCTCCTCAAGTCCGAGTACGCGCCGCTGAACATCAAGCTGAACGTCGCCTCGCTGGCCTGGCCGACGCAGTGGTCGAAGGCCAAGTCGACGAACCCGGCCAGCCGCCAGGACATCCTCCTGTTCTACTGGTGGCCCGACTATCCGGATCCGTACTCGTGGTTCATCAACCTGTTCCACTCGGCCAACCCGCCGTACTTCAACCTCGCCTACTACGACAACCCGACGGTCGACAAGCAGATCGACCAGGTGGAGCCGCTGTCGGCGACCAACCGCCCGCAGGCGATCACCCTCTACGGCCAGATCCAGACGACGCTTCTGAAGGACTCGCCGTCGCTGTTCCTGGGGACGCAGACGTATGAGCGGGCGATGCAGAAGTCGGTCGGCGGCTACGTCGACAACCCGGCCTATCCGAGCGTGGTGTTCGTGTACAGCCTGAAGCCTGGTCAATGATCCGATACGCCGGAGAACGGCTTGCGCTTGGCGTGCTCGTCGTTGTCGGCGTCGTAGTGCTCACGTTCCTGATCGCCCGGGTCATCCCGGGCGATCCGGCCGTGACGTATGCCGGGCCGCGAGCGTCGAAGTCCCAGCTCGAGCACACCCGGCAACAGCTCGGGCTGGACAAGCCGGTGGTCGTCCAGCTCGGCGACTACCTGAAGGGCATCGCGACCGGCGACTGGGGCACCTCGTACCGCACGAAGCGGCCGGTGCTGTCCGACCTGCGGACGGCGCTGCCCGCCTCGATCGAGCTGGTGACCGCGGGGCTGCTGCTCGCGCTCCTCCTCGGGCTGCCGCTGGGGCTCGTCTCGGCGCGCTTCCACGGGGAGCTGCCTGACTTCCTCGTCCGGGTCGTGTCGGTCATCGGCGTCTCGATGCCGGTGTTCTGGGCGGCGCTGATCCTGCAGCTGGTGTTCGCCCAGCGGCTCGGCTGGCTGCCGGCGGCGGGGACGTACGACCCGAACCTCTACTACACGAGCCCGCTCACGAGCTACGTGCAGATGCCGACGGTGGACGCACTGGTAACCGGCAACCTGCCGGTGCTCGAGAGCTCGCTCTCGCATCTCATCCTGCCGGCGGCGGTGGTCGCCCTGTATCCGGCGGGGCTGCTGGCCCGGATGGTGCGGGCGTCGGTCCTCGACACGCTTGGCGAGAGCCACATCCGGATGACGCGGTCGCTCGGCTTCGGCGACCGCGCCATCTTCGGCCGGTGGGCGCTGCGCCCGGCCATGAATCCCGTGGTGCAGGTGACCGCGCTCGTGTTCGCGTACTCGCTCGCCAACACGTTCCTGGTCGAGGCGGTGTTCGACTGGCCGGGGCTCGGCAGCTACGCCGCCAACTCGCTGCAGGCGCTCGACACGCCGGCCATCGTCGGCGTGACCCTGATCGTCGCGATCGTCTACGTCGTCCTCAACCTGCTGGTCGACATCGCCCAGGCCGCCATCGACCCGAGGATCCGGCTGCGGTGACCGCCGTCGCCATCGGCCGCATCGTCCCCAGCCGCGGGTTCGCCCGCCGCAATCCGACGCTGGTGGCGGGCGTCGTGCTGCTCGGGCTGATCGTGCTGGCGGCGCTGCTCGCGCCCTGGCTGGCGCCCGACCCGGCCGACGCCGGCACGGCGACGCACCCCTTCCAGGTGCTCAAGGCGCCGTCGTCGGCGCATCCGTTCGGCACCGACCTGGTCGGCCGCGACCTGCTCACGCGCGTCATGTACGGCGCCCGGATCTCGCTTCGGATCGTCGTCGAGGTGCTCCTGATCGCGGGCCTCGTGGGCATCCCGCTCGGCCTCGCGGCCGGGTACTTCGGCGGCCACGTCGATCAGGTGATCATGCGCATCACCGACGTGTTCCTGGCGTTCCCGGCCCTGCTGCTCTCGCTCGCCATCGCCTTCGTGCTCACGCCCTCCGTCACGAACATGACGATCGCGATCGCCGTGACCTGGTGGCCGTGGTACACGCGGCTCGTGCGCGGCGAGGCCGCGTCGGTGGCCACCCGGCCCTACATCGAGAGCTGCCGCACGCTGGGCGTCTCGCCCGTGCGGATCCTGCTGCGGCACGTCCTGCCAAACTCGATCACCCCGGTGCTGGTGCAGATGTCGATGGACGCGGGCGGGATCCTGCTCACGGCGGCGTCCATCTCGTTCCTCGGGCTAGGGGCTCAGGATCCGACTCCCGAGTGGGGGCTGATCGTGAGCCAGGGAGCCCAGTACTTCTCCACGCAGTGGTGGTTCGTGACGTTCGCCGGCCTGGCGATCCTGTTCACGGCGATCGCCTTCAACCTGATCGGCGACGGCGTCCGCGAGCTGCTCGATCCCAGGCGGGTGATCAGCCGGTGATGCTCGAGGTGCGCAACCTGGGCGTGTGGTTCGGCGAGCGCCAGGTCGTCGCCGTCGACGCGCTCGACCTCGACCGCGGCCAGATGCTCGGGATCGTCGGCGAGACCGGCTCCGGCAAGTCGATGACCGCCTACGCGATCGCCGGGCTGGCGCCGGGCATGGGCGCGAGGGTCGAGGGATCGGTGAAGCTCGAGGGGCGGGAGCTCCTGGGGCTCTCCGACCACGAGCTGCGCGACATCCGCGGGCGCCGGATCGCGATGATCTTCCAGGCCCCGATCTCGTCGCTCAACCCGGTGTTCCGGGTGGGCGACATGTTCCTGCGCGCCCTGCGCCTGCACGGCGCGTCGAAGCCGCAGGCGCGCGAGCGGGCCGCCACGGCGATGCGATCGGTGGCGCTCTCGCCGGATCTCCTACGCCGCTACCCGCACGAGCTCTCGGGCGGCCAGGCACAGCGGGTCGCGATCGCCCTTGCCGTTGCGCTGCGGGCGGAGGTGCTGATCGCCGACGAGCCGACCAGCGCGCTCGACGTCACCGTGCAGGCCGAGATCCTGGAGGTGCTCCAGAAGCTGCGCTCCGAGGAGTCGCTGGCCGCCCTCTTCATCAGCCACGACCTGGCGGTCGTGTCGGGGATCTGCGACACGGTCGCGATCATGCACGACGGCCAGGTCGTCGAGCGCGGCCCCGTCGGGCGGACGCTGCGCCACCCCGAGCATCCGTACACGCGCGAGCTGCTGGCCGCGGTGCCGCGCCTGAACCGCCCGGAGCCGCCGGGTGCTTGAGGTGCGCGACCTGGTCGTGCGGTACGGCCCCGTCGTCGCGGTCGACGGCGTGTCGCTGAGCGTGCCGCCGGGACCGGCCGGCCTCGGCCTGGTCGGCGAGAGCGGCTCCGGCAAGACGACCATCGGCCGCGCCGTCGTCCGCCTCACCGCCCCCAGCGCGGGCGAGGTCACGGTCGACGGCGTCGATGCGTTCCGAGCCCGGCGGGCGGCGCTCAAGGCATATCGCAAGAGCGTGCAGATCGTCTTCCAGGATCCGGATTCGACGCTCGATCCCCGGATGCGCGTCGGCGCCGCCATCACCGAGGCCTTGCGGGCGCACGCGATCGTCGACCGCGCCCATCTCGCGATTCGCGTCGGCGAGCTCCTCACCTCGGTCGGCCTGCAGGCAGACCATGCCGACCGCTTCCCCCATCAGCTCTCCGGTGGTCAGCGCCAGCGTGTGGCCATCGCCCGCGCGCTCGCGGTCGAGCCGCGCCTGCTGGTGCTCGACGAGCCAACGAGCGCGCTTGACGTGACCGTGCAGGCGCGCGTCCTGGGGCTGATCTCGCGGCTGCGCGAGGAGCGCTCGCTGGCGTACCTCCTGATCTCGCACAACCTGGCGGTCGTCGAGCAGCTCTGCGAGCAGGTTGCGGTGCTCTACCTCGGCAAGGTGGTCGAGCACGGCGAGACGTCGAAGGTGCTGACCCGCCCGGTGCACCCCTACACCCGCGCGCTCCGGGCCGCGGTGCCCGAGCTCTCCGAGACGCTGCCCCGCCCGCAGACGAAACGGGCCGACCCGCCCGATCCGGCCGACCCGCCCGCCGGCTGCCGGTTCCATCCCCGCTGCCCGCTGGCGATCGACCGCTGCCGCCAGGAGGAGCCCGTCCTGCGCGAGGTCGACGGCCGGCTGACCGCCTGCCATCGCGCCGAGGAGTCGCTCGCGAGCGAGCCTCCGTCCTGAGCCGCTACGTCGGGTCGTTCGGGTTGTCGGGGTGCGCCTTGATGTAGGCCTTCTCCGCGGCAGATATCGGGTGCATCGTGGCCCGGCTCACCGTGGGGGACGCCGTGCCGGCTCCCCCGCAGCCGGGCTGGCTGAAGTCGAAGCTCCCTCCGAAGTCGTACGCCGCGCCGTCGCCGCCCGAGACGAGCGAGGGCAGGTTGAACGTGTGCTCGATGAAGGCCAGCGTCGACTCTCCCGCAAAGGCCGTGTTGTGGTCGGTGTGGGCCGGCTTGGCGCATGGGCTGACGATCACCATCGGCTCGCGCACACCCGCGCCCGCCGGCGGCGCGACGTGGTCGTAGAAGCAGCCACAGTCGTCGTAGGTGATGAAGATCGCAGTCGAGCGCCAGTCCGGACCGTTCATCACGGCGTTCACGACCGACCCGATCCAGTTGTCGCCGGCGAGCATCGAATTCGAGTTGTGCTGAGACTGGTTGTCCAGGGCGACCACATACGAGACGCTGGGAAGCGTTCCGTTGGCGGCGTCGGTCAGCACCTGGCTCGGCTGCGACGTGGACTGCTCCTGATTGGTGTACAGGCAGTCGGCGAAGCTGGGGCAGATCGCCCATCCGTAGAACTGCTGGCTGCTCGTCGGCGCGTAGATGTGCCACGTGACGCCGGCCGCGTCCATCTCGTCCATGATCGTCGGCACGTGGGCGACGGACGTCGCCTCGAACGCGCCGCCGTGCGGGAACTGGGTGGGGTTGAGCGCGAAATCCGGGATGCAGGTCGGCTGGCTGGACGCCGTCCCGCCGGTCTGGGGGTTCTTCCAGGGAGCCGTGGCGCCCGAATCGCAGCCCCAGCCCTTGGTCGCGAACGCGGCGTGGGACGGGTTGACGCCCTGGAATCCGTCCAGCGTGGACGAGACCAGGTCGAGGTGCGAGCCCCAGCTCGCCGAGACCTTGGACTCGAACGTGCGATCGGCCACCACGTACTGCTGCGCGTACATGGACAGGTTCGGGATCTGGCTCGGCCGGTAGCTGACGTAGCACGCATAGGTCGGCGCGGCGCACCCCGAGTTCTTGTCGAAGCCGTCCATCTTGCCGCCGTCGATCCCGTTGGTGATCGATCCCGGGCTGTGATTGACCGTGGGCACGATGTCGGGCGGCTGGGCGAGCGGGATTGTCGAGCCGTTCGACACCTTGCCGGTGGTGGCGCCGTCGCAGCGGCCGGCCAGGGTGACCGCGCACGTGTATCCGAGCACCTCGTCGAACGAGTTGTTCTCCTGGTAGATGACGACGACGTGCTTGATCGGACTGCCCGTGTCGGCCGGCGTCGTGGCCGTGGCGACGGGCGAGTCGGGCGACTCGTTGACCGAGTCGAACGCCCGCACGGTGTAGCTGTAGGCCGTCGACGGCACCACGCTCGTGTCGGAATAGCCAAGGCCCGTGGTGACCTCGGCGATCTCGGCCCCGTCGCGGAAGATGCGGTACCCGCTGACGCCGTCGGGATCGGTCGACGCCGACCATGCCAGATCGATCCGCCCCGCGCTGACAGCCGTCGCCGTGAGTGTCGCCGGTGCGGTCGGCACCGTCGTGTCCGGATCCGTCGTCGCCGTCACGGGCGGGCTGCTCGGCGCCGAGCGGTTGTTCGACGTGTCGACCGCGTCCACGGTGTACGAGTACGTGGTGCTCGCGGTCAACCCGGTATCGGCGAACGACGTGGTGGTGGACGTCCCGACGGCCGTTCCGTTGCGGTAGACGGTGTATCCGGCCACGCCGCCGCCGGGATCGCTCGAAGGCGACCAGGTGAGGTCGATCTCGGTCGGCCCGTTGGCGGTCGCCGCCACTCCTGTCGGGACGGTCGG
The DNA here is from genome assembly GCA_036273515.1 of Gaiellales bacterium. Classification (GTDB taxonomy): domain Bacteria; phylum Actinomycetota; class Thermoleophilia; order Gaiellales; family JAICJC01; genus JAICJC01. The sequence goes on along the minus strand of DASUHM010000044.1, from coordinate 22,018 downwards.
CGGCGTGGTGTCCGCCGATCCGGCGATGAGGCTCAGATTGTCGACCTCGAAGCTCTGGCCGGAGGCCGCGTTCGCCTGCTGGTAGATCCGCACGGCGATCGAGTCGCCGGTGGCGACGGACGTGTAGTCGACCTCCGGGAAAGCCTGCCACATGGTCGTCGCGACGGCGCACTGAAGGCCCTGGCCCTTGCCGACGTTCGAGGAGTTCGTCTCCTTCAGACGGAAGCAGATCGTCTGGCCGGGCGTGGCGCTCCGAAACATGCCGTCGGCGACGTATTTCGTGCCGGCCGTCGTCGATGCAACCGGCTTCGGGGAGGCGTTGATGGAGTAGGTGGTGGCGCCGCTCGTGAACGCCACCTTCGCCGCATGGCCTCCGCCGACGCCGTCGGTGGCCAGGGCGAGCGACGCCTTCGTGCCCACCCAGCCGGACAGCGAGCCCGAGCCGGTGCCCTCGAACGTCCCGTTCGGCAGGAGGTTCCCGGCCCCGCTCGCCACACCGATCTCACCGATCAGCGCGATCGCGAGCAACGTCGCTCCGGCGACGATCAGGCGCCGGTTCGAGCCAAGCAAGTTTCGTAGCCGCATGCGCGACCCCCCGCGAACATGTCAGTCGTCACCAAGCCGCTTTGAGAAACTGTCAACCTGGATGATTGGCGGGAGATTTGAGGCGCGTGCGGTGCGATCACTTGCTGGGGCGCACGAACACGATCCTGGGAGCGGCGCTCATGCTCTGGTCCATCTGCTTGCAGGTGTCCTCGACGTTCCCTTCGATCGTCCGAAACGTCCTCGTCCCGGTGCGCTCGAGGTACATTCCGATGTGGTTCTTGTCGGTCGCGAAGTTCGAGCCGTCGAGGTCGTAGCAGACGAGGTCGCCGGGCCGCGGATCGGCGGTCACGGACAGGCCGAACTGGCCGCCGCGGGCCGCCGCCACGATGTCGGGGACGAACGACCAGCGCGCGCCCCGGGCAAACCCGGTCGAGCCGGCCTTCACGTAGGCCATCGTCACCGTCATCGCGCACCACGCGCCCTGGACGCCGTAGAACGCGCCGACGGACGTGTGGTTCGATCCCGGCGGGTCTTCCGTGGTCCCGATGAGCTTCTTCATCTCCGCCACCGCCTTCCGCCGGAGATTGCTCCCGTTCGCCTCCTGCTTCTCCCACTGGATGCCCCGCTTCTTCATCGCGGCGGTCGGCTCCGCCTTCCCGCTCAGGAACTTCTCGAGCGGCGTGGCGAATGTTCGCTTCGGCCGCGCATAGCCGAGCCGCGACTGGGCGTCCTTGCAGGCCTGCGAGGACAGGATGCCGAACTCGCCGTCCAGGTCGCCGTCGTAGTCGCCGTGCCGTTTCAGCAGGCGCTGGGCGAACACCACGTCGTCGCCGGTCATCATCGGCGTTGTGAGAATGAGCGTGCGCTTCATGGTCGCCTCCCGTCGATTGCCAGCGCCCGGCGTGACAGAACGGCGCACGACGCCGTCGATACCTGCGCGATGGACATCGCCGAGCTTTCGACATGTCCATCTCCCATTCTCCCAGACGGCGATGGGCGGGTGGATCTTTCGCCCGCGTGCGACGACGCTAGTCGGCGACGGCCGCCATGAACACGCGCACGACCTTGCCGTTGCGGACGGTGAAGCTGGTGACCGGCTTCTCGTAGCCGAGCCCGCCCTGGCAGGCGACGTAGGTCACCTGCGAGTAGCAACGGATGCCGGGTGTCCTGCGCGCGTCGGCAAGCGTCGAGCCGACACGCAAGCCGGACTTGGTGTGGTAGCGGCGGCTGGTGGTGAAGATGCCGAACACGATCGGCGGTCGATGCGAGGGCCGGGCGTACATGACGACGAGGCCGGAGGCGGGATAGGCGACCCGGGCGAGCGTGTATGCGCCGCTCTTCGCGTGACGAGTAGTGGTGGAGATCACCGTCCCGCGGCCGAGGATGCGTTCGGCCTGGGTGCGCGTCTCGCCGGCGTGGATCCCGCCGATCGCGCCGTGGACGTCGATCAGCTTGTGGGGATCGACCGTCTGATGCCCGCCCGCTCGGTCGCCCGCAGCGCACCCGCTCGAGACGAGTAGGAGGATGAGCACAGCAAGAACCCGGGAACTGAGCATAGCTTACATGCTATATGCATGCGTGCCTGTTCGCAACCCGCGCGCCGACCCCGTCCTCAAGAGCAACTGGCGATCGACGAAGGCGTAGAGTCGCCCGGACAGCGAGCGCGAAAAGTGGGTGGCTCGCGCCCGAGCGGCTGGAGGCTCTCATGAGAGTTCGGCTCGGATCATGACCGGTCGCCGCGCCCTCGAGAACGAGCGGCTCGAGGCGGAGCTGCGCGCGCAGATCCAGGAGGTCAGCGCGTCCGAGCGGTGCCTGCGCTCGAGGCCCTTGCCGGGCGTGCCCCGTACGGGTGGAGCTGTCCGGCGATGCGCCGGACGACATCCCACGCGACGGGCGTAGCCGGCCGGCCCGCTCACATCTCGCGGACCGGCCGGCCGCCGTATGCGTGTCGCTAGTTGAAGAGGGGCGTCAGGAGCTGTGACGGGCCGATGCCGCAGGTCGCCGCCAGGCAGCCGAGATGCCACTCGTGCTGGATCGTCGCCAGGAGGTTGTAGTGGTTGGCGAACGTCGAGACGGTGCGATGGTTGCCGCCCTGCGAGTTGAGGACGATCAGCGCGACGTGCCCGCCGCCCAGGGTCACGCCATTCCGGCCGTGCGGGCTCGTCGGCGTGCCCTTGAAGCCGCTGTAGTCGTTCTCGTCCCAGGTGACGATGATCGACGAGTTGGATGTCTTCCAGACGTGTGAGCTCGTGATCATCCCGATCGTCTGGCGCAGGAACTGGTCGCCCAGCTGGATCGCGCCGTGGTCGAGCCCCGAGTTGGGATAGCCGCACTTCGGGAACCCGACGAGCGCCGCCGATGCGGGATCGGTGCCGTGCATGTCGTGGCACTGATCCGGGCTGATCCAGACGAAGTTCGGCACGTTGCCCGTGCGCAGGGCGTGTGCGAACCGATGCGCGAACGGCACGATCTGCTGCAGCCTGGCGCTGCCCGGATGGTTGATGTCGCGGAAGTACATGAACGGGTCATGCTTCTGCGCGTACAGCTCGACCGTCACCGGCCCGGTCGACGTCTGGATCGTCGGCGCGTACTCGACCTGCGACCCCACCGACGGGATCGACTGCATGTACGCGCGCCAGCTCAGGTGGTGGCTCTCGAGCTGGTCGATCAGGTTCGCCGCGGGGAACAGGTGCGGCGTGGCCGAGGCGCTCGCGATCTGCGCCTGCGTGAGGTAATGCCCGGCGGTGCCGTCGCCGGAGCCGGGCACGAACTCCTCGGGTGGACAGGTCACCGTCGCGCCGGCCGCACAGTCGTCCCAGATGCCCTGGAAGCTGCCCGAGATGGCGGCGAGGTAGTTGGGCATGCTGGGATGGGTGACGCCGTAGTAGCCCGTCTCCAGGTTGCCCCGTGCCGCCAGCCGGTTGATGAACGGCGCGTCGCGCGTGTTGCCGATGATCTGGCCGTACCAGTGGTTCTCCATCATGATGTAGAAGATGTGCCGCGGCGGCCCCGCCGACGACCCCGACGCGGAGGCCGCGCCGGGAAAGACGGCGAACGCCGCGGCCAGCACGCCGACCATCGCCGTCGCCCGCGCCCAGCCCGATGCCCTGTGGCGTCTACGCATGACTCCCCCTCTCGTCCTTGAACCCTGCCGATGGCGTCTTATCGCCTCCGGGCAGCGAGGCAGGGCGAAACCGGTGTGAACTTTGTAAAGATTCGATGAACGCCGCCTTCGCTCAGGCGGTGCGGCCGTCGTCCACCGGCTCCTCGGCCGCGCCGGCGACGAGCACCAGGTCGTTCTCGACCGAGTACCAGTCTCCGGCGATCCCCGGCGGGGCGTCCGGGTCGTCGGGTGAGCGACGGACGAACTCGCGCAGCAGCGACGGCTTGACCGCGAAGACGGCGTCCGAGTCGAGATGCTCGCTCGTTCTGCCACACGTCCAGCTCGGCGCCCGCGATCGGATCGCCGTCCGTCGTCAGCGCGCGTCCGAACACCCACATCGGGTCGCCTGCCGGCTGCGAGGAGGTCGACCGCCTCCCGCCACTCCTCCGGCGTGAGCCGGACGTCGACGACGAACCGGTGCAGATGCACCACCAGCGCCGACACGACCTCGCGCAGTCGCGGCGGGGCATCCGAGAGGCTCGAGACGACCTGTTCCGTTATCCGGTGCTGGGGCGTCGGCACGATCGCTGCGGCCAATGTACCGCGATACGCCGGCGGTTCACCGACGTCCTTGTCGACACCGTCCCGGGGTCGCTTCTCAGCCTCCGCCCTCCTGGCCGCCCTCGAGCACGGGCCGCAGCTCTCCCGGCGACTCGTGCTCGGGCGCCGCGCCCTCGGGCGACATCTGGTTGATCGCCTGCAGGTCGCGATTGCGGAGGAATGCCGCCGCCATCACGACGCCGAGCACCAACATGCCCGCGCCGGCGATGAAGCCGCCCTGGTAGCCGGTCACGACCGCCTCGGCCATGTCGGCCGGCGACGGCACGTGGCCGAGCGCGCTGAGGTGATCGGCCGTGCGGTTGGTGGCGATGGTGGAGAGGATCGCCAGCCCCAGCGCTCCGCCGATCTGCTGCGAGGTGTTGAACAGGCCGGATGCGAGCCCGGCATCCTCGTGCGCGACGTTGGTGGTTGCGATCAGCGTCATGGGGACGAACGTGAACCCGAGTCCGAGACCCATGACGACCAGGCCCGGAAGGACGTCGGCGAGATACGTGCCGCCCACCGGCGCGCGTGACATCAGCACGAGGCCGAGCGCGCCGACCGTCATGCCGGTGATGGCGACGGCGCGCACGCCGAACCGTGCGATCACCTGCTGAGCCACCGCCGAGGCGCCGATGATCGCCGCGGTCAGCGGCAGGAAGCCGAGCCCGGCCTGGACCGGCGAGAGGTGCAGGATGCCCTGGACGTAGAGCGTCTCGAAGAAGAACACGGCGAACATGCCGCCGGACACCACGAACAGCACGGCGTTGCCGACGCTCAGCGTGCGCGTGGCGAAGATGCCCAGCCGCACCAGCGGCGCCTTGCTGCGCCGCTCGATCGCGACGAAGGCGCCGATCAGCGCCAGGGCGATCGCGATCAGGCCGAGCGTCTTGGCGGATGTCCATCCGAACTCCTCGGCCTTGACGATGCCGAACACCAGGATGACAAGGCCGCTCGTGATCGAGATCGCGCCGCCCAGGTCGAAGTGGCGGTGTTGCAGGGTCCCACGCGAGTCCCGCACCACCCGCCACGCGGCGGCGAGGGTGAGGACGCCGATCGGGACGTTGACGAAGAAGATCCAGCGCCAGGTGGCGTACTCGGTGAGGATGCCCCCGGCGATCAGGCCGAAGGCGCCGCCGCCGACGGCGATCGCCGCCCAGACGCTCATCGCCCGGGCCCGGTCACGGCCCTCGGCGAACGTCGTCGTGACGATCGACAGCGCGGCCGGTGACACCATCGCGCCGCCCAGGCCCTGCAGGGCGCGGGAGACGATCAGGAACTCCGAGCTCGGAGCGAAGCCGTTCAGCACCGAGGCGCCCGTGAAGAGGACGACGCCGCCCATGAACAGCCGCCGCCGCCCGAACAGGTCGGCCGCGCGCCCGCCCAGCAGGAGGAAGCCGCCGAACAGCAGCGTGTAGGCGTTGACCACCCACTGCAGCGAGCTGTCGGTGAAGTTGAGGTCTGTCTGGATGGTGGGCAGCGCGACGTTCACCACCGTCGCGTCGAGCACCACCATGAACTGGGCCAGGCACACGATTGCGAGCACCAGCCAGGGGCTGTGCGCGCGTTCGCGTTGTCGTGTGAGTGCGGTCTGCATCGTTCAGAGAGCTCCCGAGTCCGGTATAATCGGAGGATTGGTTCCGCTTCACTATACGGAACGGTGGTTCCGTTTGTCAAATGGCTGACCTCGCACCGCACGCCGACCAGCCGTCCGAGCGCCCGCTTCGCGCCGATGCGCAGCGCAACCGTGACCGGATCCTCGAGGTGGCGCGCGAGACGTTCACGCAGGAGGGGCTGGGCGTCCCGGTCGATCTCATCGCCGAGCGCGCGAACGTCGGCGTGGGAACGTTCTACCGGCACTTCCCGAACAAGGAGGTGCTGGCCGGCGCGATCCTCGCCAGCCGCCTGGAGTCGCTGATCGGGGAGGCCGAGCAGCTGGAAGGGGCGCCCGATCCCGGCGACGCGTTCTTCGGGTTCCTGCGCCTGATGGCCGAACGCAGCTCGGCCGACATGGCCCTGGCAGACGCCTTCACCGAGGCGGGCTACGACGTCAAGTCGGGCAGCGCGAAGTTCAAGGAGCGGTTGCTCGAGACGCTCGGCCGGATGCTTGACCGGGCGCAGGCGTCCGGCGCCGTGCGCGCCGACCTCACCTCCTCGGACGTGCTGGCGCTGATGGCCGCCTCGTGCATGGCCACCGGCCGCTTCGGCCTCTCCGGGGCCGATCGCGACCGGGTGCTGGGCGTCGTGTTCGACGGCCTTCGGCCGGCGGGCTCCTAGAGATCCTGCGGGTCCTCGCCGCGAAGGCCGAGCAGCTCCCACACCTCGACCGGCTGCGCCTTGCCCTTCAGCGCCGGCGTGCCCAGCGGCCGGACGATCGCGTCGGCGCGGATCAGGTCATACGTGCGCGCACCCATGACCACGCTGCCTTCCGGGGCATACGTCTGGAGGCGCGCGGCGAGGTTGGTGGTGTCGCCGATGGCGAGGAAGTTCCGGATCTCGGCGGCGCCGATGTTGCCGACGATCGCCGGCCCCGAGTTGAGCCCGACCCGGAAGCGCGGCCGCGTGCCCGCGAGCGGCAGCTCACCCACGACGCGCTGCAGCCCCAGCGCGGAGCGGGCTGCGCGCAACGCGTGATCCGGCTGGGGTTTCGGCGCGTTGAAGATCGCCATCATCGCGTCGCCCATGAACTGCACGACCGCTCCGCCCTCGGCCAGCACGACCGGCACCGCTGCGCCGAAGACGGCGTTCAGCATCGCCACGACCTCCGTCGGCGTCGCCCGCTCCGCGAACGCCGTGTAGCCGCCGAGGTCGGCGAAAAGCACCGTCACGTCGACCTCCACGCCGCCCAGCGAGGCCCGGTCGGGATCCTCGATCAGTGCGGCAGCGACGTCGGGCGAGAGGTACGAGCGCAGCAGCGCGTCGACGCGGTCGTGCAGCGCGCTCACCAGCCGCCCCTGTGCGTACACCTCGCGCTGCGACCGCTCGAGCAGGTACGCCCCGACCGACGCGGTGACGACGGTCGCGAGGACGAGGAACGACTGCAGCCACAGCTGAGATCCGAGCCTCGTGACCACCGCGACCGACACGAAGGCAACGCAGTAGAAGACGCCCAGCACGATCGAGCCGACGAACGGCGGCCGGGTCACGGAGAAGCCGAACACCGCCGTCAGCATGATCCCGGGCATCGCATAGGTGTGGAACGTGCCCGTGACGCGCGCCAGCGTCAGCACGGCGATCCCGGCGGCGACCTGCTGCCCGAGCCCGATCGCGCTCCGCCGGGCCAGCGTCACCGCCCACCGGCTGGCACCGGCGCACGCGAGGAGGAACACCGTCATGAGACCCGCGATCAGCCAGGTCGATCCGGCCGAGATCCCGATCGCGGGCGGCCCGATCAGGGCGACGAGCACCCACACGACCGCTGCCAGCAGGCTCGCGGCCCGTGCGCGCCGCACGCCCTGCGCCTGATCGGCATCCTGATAGGCGCGCTCCAGCTCGGGGTCCACGAAGCGGAGCGTCGAGATGTGCCGCCGATCCCACGCGACCGGGAATGACACGCCGCCGAGTCTACCCAACGGCCGGTGTCATCCGGCGTCGGGCTCCGGCCTGCGGGAGGGCGGCCCCGATGATCTAGTCTGAACGCGTGAGCCGGCGTGTCGCCGTCGTACTCGCGGTGGTGGCGGTCGCGGGCGGCATGGTCGCCATCGGGATCGCGATCCGGGCCGATGAGGCGCCCCCGGGGCCGCCGTCGACGGCCGACCACCCGGCCGGCGTCCCGCGCACGAGCCCGCCGGTGACGACCGTGCCTCCGCCGGCCGACCGCGCCGGGTCGGACTGGCCGGTGTTCGGCTACGACGCCGCGCGCACGAACGTCGATCCCGGGCCGACCGGTGTGACGGCGGCGTCCGTCGGCCACCTGCGCCGGCAGGTCGTCCCATTGAGCGGAACGGTCGACTCGTCGCCGATCTTTCTTCACGGCGTGTGGGTCGACGGCCGTCGCCGGGACGCCTTCTTCATGACGACGACCTACGGCCGCACGCTCGCGCTCTCACCGGCGGGCCGGATCCTGTGGACGTTCACGCCGCCCGGCTACGCCTCCGTCGCGGGCAGCGCCCAGATCACCACGGCGACTCCGGCCGCCGACCCGGACCGGCGTTTCCTCTACGCCGCGTCCCCGGACGGGCTGATCCACAAGCTCGCGGTCAGCAGCGGGCGCGAGCAGCGTGACGGCGGCTGGCCGGTCCGCGTGACCCTCCTGGCGGAGCGGGAGAAGATCGCCTCCGCCCTGAACGTGCGCGGCCGGTTTGTGTACGTGACGACCGGCGGCTACATCGGGGATGCGCCGCCCTATCAGGGGCACGTCGTGCTGATCGACCGCGGCGACGGGCGTATCGCCGCGGTCTTCAACACGCTCTGCTCCGACGTGCACCGCCTCCTGCAGCCGGCGTCGTGCCCCGACTCCGACTCGGCGATCTGGGGCCGTGGAGGCGCCGTGCTTGACCTGGCCTCCGGCGAGATCCTGGTCGCGACGGGGAACGCGCCCTTCGATGGGCGCACGGCCTGGGGCGACTCGGTCCTGGCGCTCCGCCCCGACGCATCCCGGATCAGTCACTCCTACACACCATCGCAACAGGCCGGCCTGAACTCCGGAGACCTCGATCTGGGCTCGTCGGCGCCGGCTGTCCTCGGGACGGGCCCGCTGATCGCGCAGGCCGGGAAGGACGGCGTCCTCCGCCTGGTCGACCTGGGCGCCCAGGCCAGCGGGGCGCTGGGCGGCGAGCTCCAGACGCTGCCGACGCCGGCTGGCGAGGCCGTCTTCTCCGCCCTCGCGGTGTGGCACCGGACCGGTCGACCGACGATGCTCTTCCTCGCCAACGGATCGGGAACGGTGGCCTATCGGCTCGCCGGGACAGGGAGCGCGGCGCGGCTCGCGCCCGCGTGGTCGAACGACCGGCCCGGGACGAGCCCAGTGCTCGCCGGCGGCGTGCTCTACGTGTACGACCCGGCCGGCAGCCTGGCGGCCTACACGCCGGCCGACGGGCGCCTACTCGCCTCGCTGCCCGCGGGGACCGGGCACTGGTCGTCGCCGATCGTCGCCGACGGCGTAGTCGCGCTGCCGGTGGGCGACGCGAACGAGCACGCCACGACGGGCGAGATCGACCTCTACTCCAGGTGAGCGCGGCCGTTCGGGTGGCGTCGCTGGTTACCCCAACACGTCGCGCAGTCGCTGCGCGAACGCGCCGGGGTCGTTGTTCGGAGACCACTGGTTGGCGGCGAAGCCGGTGCGAGGCTTCTCTCAACCCGCCTCGCCGATCGCGGGAACGATCCGAACGGCGACGTCTGCAGCGCCTCCGCATTGGGCCCGAACGGCGGCATCGCGAGGTTTCCACCGAGCAGCAAGTCATCTCCCGCGCCTCGGCGTCTACCCGATGAGTTCCAGGCGTCCCGGCGGTCTCTGGTAGGTGACCGGATGCAGAACGAAGGAGACGGAATGACCGCGTTGCCGCCGATCGTCGACCGTGAGACATGGGAGGAAGGGATCGAGCAGCTTCGCGTCCGCGAGAAGGCGCACACCCGCGAGGGCGACGCGATCGCCGCCGCCCGGCGGCGGCTGGCGATGGTCGAGGTGGACGCGGCGGTGCCGCTGGTGGGGCCGGCGGGCGAAGTCCCTCTCATCGACACCTTCGAGGGGCGTACGCAGCTGTTCGCGTCGTACATGATGTGGTACGACGGAGCTCCGGCGGCGCGTCAGTGCGAGGGCTGTACGAAGGACAACGCGCAGGTGCGCGAGCTGTCTTACCTGCATTCGCGCGATGTGACGTTCGCCGTCTTCTGCCAGGGGCCGTTCGCGGAAAGCGACCGGTACCGGGCGTTCATGGGCTGGGAGGCGCCGTTCTATTCCGTGCCCGAGACGTCACGCGATGTGCTCATCGCCGGGCGGCACTTCGGGATGAACGTGTGCTATCTGCGCGACGGCGTCCGGGTCTTCGAGACCTACTGGACCACCGGTCGCGGGAACGAGACGATGGGGGCCGCGTACGCGATGCTCGACCAGACTGTCTACGGACGCCAAGAGGCCTGGGAGGACTCCCCGGTCGGCTGGCCGCAGATCTACCCCGGCACAGCGAGCGAGCAGATGCGCACCGATGAGCACGGCCGCTCCGTCGGTCGCCCCGGCGGCCGGCCGATCCCGCAGTGGCCGCGACTCGCCGCCGGCCATTCGGACGACCTCGGAGGCGGGCACACGCCGCGGTCTGGATGAGCCGGGCCGCCGCCTTCCGTGCAGCGGGCGTCCCGGCCGTGTCGTCGAAGGTGTTCTGGTTGAACAGCAGCACCATCTGGTGGCGCCCGCGGGCGGAGGAGCGCGCGTCCGACAGGTATCCGGCGAACGACCCGTCATGCCCCCACAACGCTCCGCACGGCGATGCGACCCGGATGATGCCCAGGCCATAGCCGACGCCCGGCGCGAGCGGAACGGTCTGCCGCATCTCGTGAAGCAGGCGTTGGGGGAGGATGCGTCCGCCGAGCAGCGGCTCCACGGGTAGTCGTGGCCCGAAGCGCTGGGACGTAGGGAACCGTGTCGAGCTCAGGTGAAGCGGCTTGAAGATCCGTCGCCGCAGCTCCTGGCGGAGCGAACGGCCGGTGGCGCGCTCGACGATCAGGCCCAGCACCGGGTAGTTCGTGTTCGAGTACGAGAACGCTGTGCCCGGCGGGCGACGGACGCGAGCGCGGTCGCGGTCGACGTACGGGTTCGCATCGGGGGCTCCTTCCTGCCGAGGAGTCGGCGTCACCGCGCACCGGCGCTGCCACGCAACCGCCACGGTCGCAGAACGAGGCGAGACGGTCAAGCGCGGGGCAGATCGACCAAAGGCCGCGACGATTCTCGTCAGGGCGCCTACCCTGTAGATCGTGCGCACGACCGGCGTCGGCAGCTGGGCGGGGATCGTCACGGCCCTTCTGGGCGTGGGGCTTGCGAGCGCCTGTCAGGACGCTGCCCATCCGGTGACGAGCTCTTCGGCCGCCTCGACTCATTCCACGACCGTGGTGGCGGTGAGCACTGCGCGGGTGACGATCACGCCTCGCGATGGCGGGACCCAGGTCGTTCCGAGGGCGGGGATCACGGTACGGGCGTCCGGCGGGCGGATCACCGCGGTGCGGGCGCGCGTGCGCGGTCATGTGGTGGCCGGGCGGATGAGCGCGTCGGGGCGGGTGTGGCGGAGCCGGTGGGCACTCCGGACGGGCGCGCGGTACACGGTTCAGGCGATCGCGGTCGATCCGGCGGGGCGGCGGGCGACCGCGACGAGCACGTTCCGGACGCTGGCGCCGGCGCGGACGTTCACGACCCGGATCTTCGAGGGCTACCGCCAGACGTATGGGGTGGGCATGCCGATCATCCTCACCTTCAGCCAGCCGATCACCCATCGCCGCGCTGTCGAGCGATCGCTCGAGCTTCGCACCTCGAAGCCGGTGGTGGGCGCGTGGTACTGGGACGGCGACCAGACGGTGGAGTTCAGGCCGCGCGGCTACTGGCGGCCACACACCGTCGTTCACTTCACCGGCCACCTCGACGGTGTGGAGGGCGCGCCCGGCGTCTACGGCGTGCACACGCTCACGCAGACATTCTCGATCGGGCGGTCGCTGATCGCCGTTGCCAGTACCGCGAAGCATCACGTGCGGATCTACCTCGATCGGCGCGTGTTCGCCGACTGGCCGATCAGCTCCGGCCGCCCCGGCGACGACACGCCCAACGGCACCTACCTGACCATCGAGAAGGCCAACCCGGTGGAGATGAAGGGGCCGGGATACGACATCATGGTGCCATGGTCGGTGCGGTTCACATGGTCGGGCGATTACATGCACGACGCCTTCTGGTCGGTCGGTGAACAGGGGTTCACCAACGTCAGCCATGGCTGCGTGAACCTCTCCCCGGCGAACGCCGAGACCTACTACAAGCTGGCCGTGCCGGGCGATCCCGTCACGATCACCGGCAGTCCCCGCGCCGGATCCTGGGGCAACGGCTGGACGGTGTGGTTCCTCACGTGGCGCCAGCTGATGCGCGGCAGCGCCCTGCAACAGGCGGTGTGGGCCGGCCCCACCGGGAGCACGTTCATCGCCCCAGGGAAGCTCCCTCGATCATGGGCGAAGCCACCCCGCACGACCTCGCGGCCGGGCAACGCCAACCCGGCCTGAGCCTGACGGCGCGGGCGCCATCGGGCGACGCCGGTGCCTCTGCCCTCTTGACACTTCCGGATGCGAGTAAGAGACTCCAGCCACGAATCGGGCTTTGGGCGACGGCGGCGGACGAGCGAAGCCGCGCATGGGAGGCAGGATGTCCCCGGAAGCGGCGACGAGCGGTTCTCGGCTGAAGCGATGGCGGCGGGCGTTGTCGGGCACGAGCTTCGAGGTTCGCGTGGCGGTCTTGCTCGCCGCCGCGGCGATCGTGGCCGGCGTGATCGGGGCGCGCCGTGACGACTTCGCAGGCGGGGCGAGTGGCGACTGGGCCCGGGCCGTGCGCGTGGAGGTGAAGCGAAGCCTTGCGACCACGAGCGCCGACCAGCTCGTCTACGGAACCACGGTTCCGAACGTGGCCCAGCTGCAGACGGCGACCGTGCAGGCGAAGGCGTATCTGGCCGCGTTGGGGGGCGCCCCCGGGCTGACCGAGGCGGAGCGTGACGCGCTGGGCGTCCGCGCGCGGATCGAGTACACGAGGTCGATCGCGCTGGCCAGGACGACCGTTGCGGACGCGGGCTACTTCGGCGCCGACCACTACAGCCGCTTCGACCTCGGACGCGCGCTGCTCGACGAGCGGCGCGACAGCGTGCGCGGACTGGAGGATCCGGTCGCGGTCCAGAGGGACGGCGACAGGCTTTCGAGGTTCTCGCTCGCCGACGGCGTCGCGGAGATCCTCGTCGCCGTCGTCGTGCTGCTCGCGTCCGTGGCGGTCGCCCTCGGTGGCTCCCGACCGGTCGTCCTGCGGGCCGGCGCCGTGCTGCTCGTCGTCTCCGTGGCGGTCGTCGTCGCCGTGGAGCTGGCGCAGTGACGGAGGAAGCGTCGTCCCTGCGCGGGCCGCTGGCCGTGCTCGGCGGCGTGGTCGCCGTCCTTGCGGCACTGCTGGGCTTCGTCCAGCTGAACGCGAACCGGCACTCGGACCGCGCGGCGGCGGAAGGCACACGCCTCGCGGTCGCGATCTTTCGCGATACCACGGCCGCGGGCGGCCGGCTCGACATGAAGAGCATGCTCCTGCGCCAGCAGACCCAGCTCATGACGAACGCATCAGGCATGGATCTCCTCACCGCGGGCGGGTCGTCGTCCGGGTTGGCTGCCCTGTCCGTCGCGGACGAGCACGCAGCGAAGCGGCTCGGCCGCCTCTGGCAGACGATGACCGGCACTGCGCCGGGACCTCCGGGAGCCCAGGCGCTCGGGGCAGAGCAGGCTGCGCTCAAGGTCCGCACCGACACGATGGTCGCCCGCCAGAACGCGCTCATGGACGAGGCGGATCGGTATGGCCGCAAGGCGCAGACCGCATCGCGAGGCCTCCTGCTCGCGGCCACCGCCGGGGCGGTGTTCACGCTCGCCGGCGCGATCCGCGAACGGCGTCCCGCGAAGGGCGTGCTCGGCGCAGGCGTGCTCCTCGTGATCGCTGCCGCGCTCGCCGGCGTCCTGGCCGCGTTCGTGTACTGACGGCGGAGTAGGGTGCTGCCATCGTGGTCCTGAACCTGCATCGGTTCGGCTCGCTCGACGGCGAACCGCTGCTCGCGGTGCACGGTGTCACCGGTCACGGGGGCCGGTATCGCCCGCTGGCGGAACGGGGCCTGCCGCACCGCCGCTGGCTGGCAGTGGATCTCCGCGGGCACGGCCGGTCGACCTGGGACGCGCCCTGGACGGCCCGGCGGCATGTGGCCGACCTGTTGGAGACGCTGGACGCAGAGGGCGTCGAGCGGGTCGATGTCGTCGGCCACAGCTTCGGCGGGGTGCTGGCCACACATCTCGCCGCGGCGGCGCCCGAGCGCGTGCGGCGGGTGGTGCTGCTCGACCCGGCGATCGACCAGGACGGGCACGAGATGTTCGAGGCGGGAGAGGAGACGCGCGCCGACGAGGGCTGGGCGACGCGTGACGAGGCGGTGCGCGCGCGGCGCGAGGGACGCCCCGCCCAGGCGCTGCCGTTCGTGGACGCCGATCTCGAGGAGGGGCTGGAGCAGGGCCAGGACGGCCGCTGGCGGCTGCGGTTCTGCCGGTCGACGGTGGTGGCGGCCTGGAGCGAGATGGCAGAGCCGCCGGTCTCCCTGGCCGGCTTCGCGGGCGAGCTCCTGCTCGTCCCGGCGCTCCATGACGGCATGGTGGGTGAGGGTCTGGTCGAATCGCTCAGGCGCGACCTCGGCGACCGGCTGACGGTGCACGGTCTCGAGGCCGGCCACATGGTCTACTGGGACGCGTTCGACGAGCTCGTCGCGCTGCTGCGCGAGTGGCTCGGCGAGACGGCGTAGCACCGGGACCACTGGGTCGAGGTCTTCGGCGGCCGGCGGCACCTGGATGTTCGCCGCCCTCAACACCGTGGAGCCGTCGAGCGCCTCCCCCTCGTCAAGGATCGCATTCGTTGATCGCCTGGTCCAGCTCGCTGCCCGCCTGGGCGATGCCGACTGGCTCGAAGGGGCGTTCAGCGCGGGCGATCAACACCGGTCATCCGGAGGCTGACCACGTTCCGTACGCCGCGATCTCAGCGGCTCCGCTGCCGCCCCTCTTCCAGGCGCACGCGGTCGCGCCAGGTCCGGCGATTTTTTCGCCGCTGCTCACGGGCGAGCCGGAGGAACAGTTCTCGCTCACTCTCCCGCCGGCTCCGCGGCTGATCCGGCCGCCGTGCCGGCACGAGGTATGTCCATGCCATGTGGTCGTTCATGACCCTGATCATGGCGCCGGATTCGCCCGCCGGGGTTGCGAGGTGGTCGCGGTCCGGTGAGCAAGCGGATACGGCATAGAGTGGGCAGAGAATGTCTCGGTTGAGCCTGCGTCTGCGGGACGGCGCGCGCATCGCCGTCGTCGGCGCCGGGCCGGCGGGTCTGGTGGCCGCGAAGCACGCCCTCGAGTCCGGGTTCGAGGTGAGAGTCTTCGAGGCACAGGACGACCTCGGCGGTCAATGGCACACGACCTCGCCTCGGAGCGGCGTGTGGCCGGGGATGCGGACGAACACGAGCAGGTGGATGACGGCCTTTTCGGACTTCCCGGTGCCGCCTGACCACGAGCTGCACCCGTTCGCGGAGCAGATCCACGCGTACCTGAGGTCCTACGCCGACGCGTTCGATGTGACACCGCATATCGAATTCGGCCGCCGCATCCGGGCCGTCCGCCCGGGCTGGATCGTCGACGGCGAGCGGTTCGACGCGGTCGTCGTCGCGTCGGGGCGCTTCCACGCGCCGCGGCTACCGGGCCGCATGGCCGGGTTCACGGGCGAGGTGCTGCACGCCTACGACTACCCCGGCGCCGCGCGGTTTCGTGACGGGCGCCCGCTGGTCTACGGAAACGGGGTGAGCGGACACGAGATCGCCTCGGACATCGCTGAGGTCAACACGGTCATCTCGGCGTACCGCAAACCGCGCTACGTCCTGCAGAAGGTGTCCGGCGGTGTGTCGTCGGACTGGCAGTGGTACACGCACGTCGGCGCGCTGCGGCGGCGGCTGCTGCCCCGCGAGGAGTTCGGGCGCGCGCTTCGCGACCGGGTGGTCCGCGTTGCGGGGAACCCCGTCGACCATGGAGCACCGGCCCCCGATGACGACATCCTGCGCGCCGGCCACTCCCTCTGCCAGGACTACCTCCGTCAGGTGCGGAACGGCAGCATCGTCTGCCGCCCGGAGATCGCCTCGGTCTCAGGCCGTACCGTGACGTTCACCGACGGCTCGCGCGCCGCGGTCGACGTGATCGTCTGCGCGACCGGATACGAGCTCGACATCCCCTATCTCGATGACCGGGTTCGGGTCCGCACAGGGGCCGACATGCGGCTGCACCTGCGCACCATGCACCCG
The DNA here is from genome assembly GCA_036273515.1 of Gaiellales bacterium. Lineage (GTDB taxonomy): Bacteria > Actinomycetota > Thermoleophilia > Gaiellales > JAICJC01 > JAICJC01. The sequence goes on along the minus strand of DASUHM010000044.1, from coordinate 5,758 downwards.
GATCTGCCGGGGCTCGGCGTCATCGGCCAGTACGCCACGTCGGGCCCGTACTTCCCGCTGCTGGAACTCCAGGCCCGTTGGATCGTGAACCTCTGGAGCGGCGCCGTCGCTCCGCCCGACGAGATCGAGATGCGCGAGAGCATCGCCACCGCGCCGCCGCCGCTCGACTCACACGATGCGCTCGCGCTCGCGTTCTCCGAGGCGTCCGCCGTCGCCCCCGATCTCGGCGCCCGCCCCGATCTGTTCGACGCGCTCGTCTTTGGCCCAATGCTGCCGCCCCGCTACCGCCTCGATGGCCCTGGAGCGCTGCCGAACGCCGCCGAGCTGCTCCTCGAACAGATGACCACTTCACCACGCGCGCCGATCGAGCCCGACGACCTCGCGAGCCTTGCGCAGCTCGGCCTCGCCCGTGCCGGCGGTGCCCCGGCCGCTACCTCATGAACTGATGGGCGGTCGCGAGGCCCTGCTTGGCCTCGAGGGTGACGAGGCGGCAGTGCTGGTGCAGTACGACTGCGGGGGACGTGCTCGGCGTGCCCGCCGAACACCGGCACGACGCCTGAGCGTCCGCGGCTCGAGCCGCCGTGCGTAGACTGCGGACCATGCCCCGGCTCTGGGCAGCGACAGGCGATGGAGTGGTCAGGATCGACGGCGTCGGCACCGAGTGGATTGCGACGCGGGTGCTCGCCGCGGCGGGCGCTCAGTGCGTGGCCGCGAACCCTGCTGACGCCGACGTCGCCTATGCGGGCATGCGGGATGGTGGTGTCCAAGGAACGCGGGACGGGGGAAGCGTCTGGGAGGACTGCGACGTTCCGGAGCCGGGCGTCTTCTCGCTCGCCGTCAGTGCGGCGGACGGAGCCGTGTACGCCGGAACCGAGCCGAGCAGGGTGTTCCGTCGCGACGACGGCGGTGCCACATGGGATGCGCTGGATGCGCTGCTCGACCTGCCTTCACGGCCGAGCTGGCGTTTCCCGCCGCGCCCGTGGACCTCGCACGTCCGCTGGATCGCGCCAAGCCCGCACGACGCCGACCTGCTGCTCGTCGGCATCGAGCTGGGTGGTCTGATGCGGTCCACCGATCGCGGCCGGAGCTGGCAGGATCACCGGCCCGGTGCCCAGCGCGACGTGCATGCGCTGGCATGGCACCCACGAGTCCGGGACCGGGCGTTCGAGGCCGGCGGCGGTGGTGTGGCATATAGCGAGGACGCGGGCGAGAGCTGGAGGGCCGCCGACGACGGCATGGACAGGCACTATGCATGGGCGGTCGCCGTCGATCCGGACCTTCCCGAGCGCTGGTTCGTGTCGGCCAGCACGGGGCCGTTCGCGGCGCACGGGGCCGGAGATCCCGAGGCGGCGGTCTATCGCCGGCGGGATGGTGGGTGGCAGCGGGTGGGCGGAGGCCTACCCGAGCCCCTGACGGCGATGCCCTACGCGTTGGTCGCACTTTCCGGAAGGGTGATCGCCGGGCTCCGTGACGGTCAGCTGTGGGAGAGCAGCGACGGCGGGGAGCGGTGGTCCCGCAGTGTGGTGCGCGGAGACTCGCTGCCCGCTCTGCAGGCGCTCGCGGCTGCGTGACCGCGCCGCGGCGTGTGCCTACGCCCGATCAGGCCCTTCGCAAGTAGCCGTTCGGGCGGGGCGATCAGTGGCACGGCGCCGATCCGGAGTCGACGGTGCCTCCGCTCGCGTTCACGAATCGCCAGTCGTAGCCGGTGGCGTGCAGCGTGAGCTTGAGGATGCCGAACGCCTTGGTCGTCTTCTCGACGTTGTGGCTGCCGTTGAGCGAGAACAGGTCCTCGCCGCCGGTGCCGACGATGAACTGCCGGATTCCCCGGCTCGAGTCCACGTGGCCGGCGGCGTCCTGCGGCGCGAACCGCCCGTAGGTGTGCAGGTGTCCGGCCAGGACGATGTCCGCCCCGGCGTTGTAGAGGGTCTGCCAGAAGTACTTGTAGCTGCTGACGGGCGTGCTGGTGCCGTTGTAGTAGGGCTGGTGCCAGTAGGCCAGGGTGCACGTGGCGGAGCCGAGGTTCTGCTTCAGGAAATTCCCCTGGGGTGAACCGGAGCCGCAGCCGCCGACCTTGCCGCAGTTGCCGTTCAGCGCGATCAGGTGCCATGTGCCGAGGTTCCACGCATAGTCGCCGCGCGAGTCGCCGGCCGCGGCGCCGAAGTACCTGAAGTAGCCCGCCGCCCCCGACGAGCAGTCAGTGCCGCCGCTGGTCTGGTACTCGTGATTTCCGGCGACCGGGTGGGTCATCGCAAGGAAGCGGCCCCACGACGGAGCGTATGACCTGAGGTAGGCCTGATAGCCGCCGCACGCGTACTGGTTGTCGCCCAGCGGGAGCACGGCGCCAATGCTCGCATCGGCGCCGATCAGGTTGGACGTCGCGAGCTCGCGACAGGCGCTGCTCGTCCCCTGACCGCCGTTGAACTTGGAGCTCGCGGGGTCGCAGGCGATATCGCCGGCGGTGGCGACCACCGGATCGGACGCGGCAGCGGCGGTCGCGCCTGATACGCCGGCCGCAGCGGACAGCGAGCCGGCTGGAGCAGCCGTTACCCACGCGCAGAGCACGGCGGCCGCGAGCAGAAAACGCATAATCGATCCCACCTTTCGACCTGCGCCCTAAAGATCCGAGAGCCAGATCAACTCTACTGGTTCTCACGCCCGAAAACCATGCCCCCGACCAGATTTTGCCTCTCCTCTGGGCCAATCCCACCCGGGCGGCCTGGCGTTCTCCATGATGACCGATGAATCCAAGTGTACCGAGATCCCGGTACAAAAATGTACCACCTTGCTGGTACAATCCGCGATACCATTGTGCGCATGACCGCGCTGAACCCTTTCATCTGGGATCGGCCTATCGATGATCCGACCAAGATCATCGGCATGGAGGGGTTCGCGAACCAGGTCGCCCTGACGCTCAAGGGCCAAACAAATGTGGCGTTATTCGGCCCGCGAGACACCGGCAAGACGACGTTCACCAACCAGCTCGGCCTCGAACTGGGCAAGCGTCACGGGCCAGACGCACCACCCTTCGACGTCGTCAAGGTCAACCTTCAGCGGGTTCTGAGCATCCCGGCATTCATTGGCTGCGTGCACGACGCGATGGTCGGCCATCCGCAGAAGGCGTTGCGCCGCGCAGCGCAGCGGCAGATTGAGGCCATGGAGAAGGAGATCGGATTCGACATCAAGGTGATCAAGGGGTCGGTCAAGAAAGCCGGTGGGGCACGTGATCAGGATGCCGAGATGCTGCACGCGCAGCTCATGGCTCTGCGAGCGCTGTCTCCTCATCTCGTCGTCGTGTTCGATGAGTTCCAGCGGCTCCGGCACTGCCCCGGTGAGCCGTTGGCGCTGATCAGGTCGTCCTTGATGAGCTCTGGAGCGAATCACGTGTCGCTGCTGTTCACCGGCTCGATCCGCAACGCCTTGAAGATGATGTTCGAGAACTCCGACCAGCCCATCTTCGGTGAAGCAGCCGAGATGCACCTCCCCGCCATTGGCCGCACGGAGTTTCTGGAATACCTGGACTACCAGTTTCAGGCGACCGGCAAGCCGGCGGAGGAGGACGCACTGGAGTACATCTTGAACGCGACGGGTGCCCATCCCCGCAGCACACAGCAGATCGCGTGGGAGTGTTGGGTGAACACCGCCGCGGGACATCGAATCACGCTGGATACGGCGATTGATGCCCACAATAAGCTCGTCCAGTCGATCGAGCGGTCAGAGTTCTCCTCGGTGCTGAACCTGCTCGCCAACGGCGACGACGGCGAGGTCAACGAGTTGCGAGCGCTGCACCTCGTTGCTGATCGCGGCGGGCGGCACGTGTCCGGCCGTGGCAACTACCAGTTGTACGGATTCTCGAGCCACTCCAGAGTCGCCCCCTCCCTGGATCGGCTAGTCGGCCGCGGCCTCGTCGACAAACGGGAGGGCGAGTGGTTCATCGTCGATCCGTTGTTCCGCGAGTGGCTGCGGCGATCCTCGCCGTTCGCCGAGCGTCAGCTGCCGGCAATCGAAGACTAGGCTGTACCGGGATAGTGGTACAGAAGTGTACCAGGATGGCGGTACAAGGGAGGGTTCGGAGGCTTCGAGAATGGCTTGGTCGAGCCATGCGCCCGGCACGATTCGAACGTGGCGGCCTCTGCCTGCGCGAGCTGGTTTCGTCCGCGCACACGTCCGCCCTGGGCCTGCCGTTGCGGTAGGCTCGGCGGATGGAGGGACGGCCGCCCCGGCGCCCCGCTCGGGCCGAAGTCGTGGGCAGCCTGTTGCGGCCGGCCGCGTTGCGGCGCGCCGTCGACGCGTTCTATGCGCCGGGGCACTCCGCGGTGCTGGACGAGGAGCGCGGGCGTGATCGCACCTTGCTGACCGAGCTCGAGAACCGGGCCATTCGTGAGGTCGTCGAGCGTCAAATCGCGTGTGGGCTCGACGTCGTGACTGACGGCGAGTTCCGTCGATGGATGTTCCTCAACTCGTTCTACGACGCCGTGGAGGGATTCCGCACCGACAACGTCGTGACCTTCCGGAACGATGATGGCCGCGAGTTTGAGCTCGCCGTCCACGAGATCGTTGATCGGTTGCGTCCGGTCGATAGCCCGGCGGCTCGCGAGGCGACGTTCATGGCGTCGACCACCGATCATCCGTTCAAGGTCACCTTCCCGGCTGCCTCCATCTTCGGTCACCCGTTCACGTTCAAGCGCGGGCTGACCGACAAGGCCTACGCCGACCTGACCGGCTTCGTCGCGCACGCGATCGAGATCGAGCGTCTGCTCGTCGCCGACGCGGTGGCCGCCGGCGCGGACTACATCCAGTTCGACTTCCCGCTGTACCCGTACCTGGCCGATCCGGTCTGGGCGGCCAGATTCCGCCAGCAAGGACACGAGCCGGCCGACCTGCTCGAGGCGGCGCTGGCCGCGGACACCGCGGTCCTGGACGGCCTGCCAGCCCACGTCACCACGGCCCTGCACATCTGTCGCGGCAATTACCGCTCCTCGTGGATGTGCGAGGGGTCGCTCGAGCCGGTGGCCGAGGCGGTGTTCGGAGGTCTGCCGTACGACTCGTTCCTCGTGGAATGGGACGATCTCGGACGCGACGGCGGGTTCGAACCCATCCGCTTTCTCCGCGAAGGGTCGGTGATGGTGATGGGCCTGATCAACTCCAAGGTGCCCGACCTGGAGTACGAGGACGATCTCATGCGGCAGATGGATCAGGCCGCGGCGATCGTCGGAGGCATGAACCGGCTCGCGATCTCGCCCCAGTGCGGGTTCGCGTCTGTCATGGTGGGGAACGACACGGACGCTGACGCTCAGTGGCGGAAGCTCGCGCTCGTTGGGCGAATCGCCGACCGTCTGTGGTCGTCCTGACGCGGTTTTCGTCCGATCACTGCTTCCGCGCACTGCCGACCGGGTGGTCGCCGCACGACCGGGATTGTTGACGCGCCGCACAGGCGTGTCTCCACCTGCGCCCGGCACGATTCGAACGTGCGGCCTCTGCCTCCGCAGGGCCAGCTGACCACGGGGGGAGCAGGCTCCCCCCGTGAGCCCCCCACATTGCTCGGCGATGCGCCCGGCACGATTCGAACGTGCGTACTGTGCTTGCGTCGTTAGGGGCGGCGCTCAGTTGATGACGTGGTTCCCCGAGCGCATAGAGCAAGTGTGCCGCCAACCGCCTGAGAGGTGCCGAGATCTCGCTTGGCTGCACCGGGGTTTGAGCACTGTCAGCGGCACAGCGTCGCGCCGTTCGTGGCGGCAGAGGCTCGACCGCCGGTCTGCCG